>JAESRY010000003.1 GCA_016764415.1 Cycloclasticus sp.
TTTAAGATTACCGGACTCACTTCATGAGGGCGTTAGAAACTTAGCTAAAGAAGATAATATTTCAATCAATCAGTTTATTGCGACAGCATTAGCTGAAAAGATGTCTGCTTTAACTACAGAGAGGTACTTGTCTGAAAGAGCTGAAAAAGGAAGTAAGAAAAAATTCAATGCTGCGTTATCCAAAGTTAAAGATATTGAGCCTGGTCTTTTGGATAAAATGTAATAGTGAGTTGCCGTAGGAGTAGTTGGACGTTTTAAGGTTATATGGTGGTAGAAATATTGAAAATTTTATGGGTGTCGACTGCTCTTTTTGTCAGAAAATAACAGCCTGTTATTAATAGGGGTGTTATGTGGGGTATCCCTTTTAGGGTGCCAAATAAAAACGATGTAATACAAATAGTTACAGCTCAATGGGCGGTCTGATGTAATAGTGTTTCATAGTGTGTCAAAAGGCCCGAAAAGTTTAGCTTTTCGGGCCTTTTTTACGGACGATATTATTTTGTCGGTGTGGCTGTTTAGATGTTAATCAAATGGCGCTCGGAAGGAGGCTGTAAATACTTGACATAGATTTGACTATCAAGCGACTGAAACACTGACTAGGTTTAGAGTATTTGTAATGCCATAAACTAACATTATAATGTTATTATATGGAAAATTAACGCTATTTATAACATTATGATGTCACTACTGACTATATCGAAAGCACAAAGTAAACTGGCAGAATATATGCGTGCTAGGCGATTGGATATGGACTTAACACAAGAAGGCCTTGCTGAACGCTCCGGTGTTAAGTTGCGAGCACTTCGCCAGTTTGAACAAAAAGGGCTAATTTCTCTAGAATCATTTCTAAAGCTTGCCATGACTCTTGGTTGTTTGGAAAATCTTGTAAATGTAACTGAACCTTCTAAAACACAATTTATTTCAATTGATGATGTGCTGAAAGATGACAAAATAAAAATGAAAAAAAAGGTTGGCGTAAATGAGTTATTTTCTCTCATTAAATGAGATAAAGGTGGGCATTAACTTTGGCGAAGATACGTTTCCTGTTGGTCGTTTAGCTAGCCGCGATAGAAAAATTTACTTTGAGTATGATGCTACCTTTCTTGCGCGTARYWTRMAKATNKSACNCKCYRAAAYTMYSYTTMMMKWGCRGNMTTYMWWCATTTGATCCCTTTTTATTTGAAGGATTGCCTGGCGTGTTCAATGACAGTCTGCCAGATGGTTGGGGGCGTTTGCTTCTGGATCGTTACTTGCGCAGCAAAGATATATTGAGGGAAGACATATCTCCTCTAGATCGCTTAGCACATGTCGGGGCTACAGGTATTGGCGCGCTTGTTTATGAACCTGATTATGATGCAGATAATACCCGTGAGAGCATCAATCTTGATACTCTCTCAGCGCACACCCAAGACGTATTGGATGGTGGGGCTGGAGACGTTCTTCAAGAACTTCTTGCCTTAAATGGATCGTCAACAGGAGCAAGACCCAAAGCACTTATTGGTGTTGATAGGCAACGTAAAAATATCATTCATGGCAAACATGCACTGGCCGATGATTTTCAGTGCTGGTTGGTGAAGTTTGCTAATACTTTGGATGGTAATGATGCCGGTGCAATAGAATATGTGTATTCGGTCATGGCGAAAGAGGCAGGGCTTACTATGACACAAACGCACCTATTCCCATCGTCTCAATGCGCAGGGTACTTTTCTACACAGCGTTTCGATAGGAATGGAGAGCAACGCTTGCATACTCATACAGCTTGCGGGTTATTAGATGCTGATTTCAGAACGCCATCGCTGGACTATGAGGATTTACTTAGCCTAGTACACGTTCTAACGCGAGATGTGCGTGAAGTTGAAAAAATGTTCCGTCTTGCTGTGTTTAATGTACTTTCTCATAATCGTGATGACCACAGTAAGAATTTTACATTCCTTATGGATGCAAGTGGCGAATGGACGCTTTCACCTGCCTACGATTTAACGTTCTCGTCTGGCCCGCGCGGAGAGCAGAGCACTATGGTGATGGGTGAAGGGAAAAGTCCAAGCATTGAGCATTTAATAAAGCTTGGAATAGACGCTAAAATTGATCATAAAGCAATTGATCGGATTATTGAGCAAACAAGTGATGCTCTGAGCAAATGGATAGTACTAGCAAAAGAATATGGTGTTAGTCAGGAAAATGTCGAATTGATTAACCGTAAGATTTTACTTTTGTAGTGGCATATTAAATTGGCAGCCTAAATAGAGAAAATATAGGGAAAAGCCATGTAGCATCAGAAAATAACAGCCAGTTATTAACAGGGGTATTATGTGGGGTATCCCTTTCATGGAGTTTTATAAATACGTTGCAATACAAATAGTTACAGCTCGATGGGCAGCATGATGTAAGTTTTGTCCCATCGAAGCTCTTAACGTTCCATAGTGTGTCAAAAGACCCGGAAAGCTTTGTTTTTTTTCGGGTCTTTTTTATGAGCGATACTGTTTTGTTGAGGTGTATAGTAAGTGGTAATGAAAGGGAGCTCGAATGCCAAAAAGGATGAGTTTACCTCATCTGAAATATAGGAAATTAGAGGTAGTCAGTTTTTCTGTCATCAGCCATAAATGCTTCAATTATATTTTAAAGTCTGTCATGGCTGTCATGTAACTTGTTTTTCTTATAATGGGTGCTAGACTTATGAATATAACTTGAAGGTAGAATATCTGTTCTTCTGCTAAATACAATAAGGGATGAAATTATGGCAACGGAATTAAAATTAAGTGAACGCATTGTTTTAAATGCTGTATTTGCAAAAATAGACAAAACAGCTTTTTCGTTGGCCTCTGGGCTCGTGTTTTTCCTTAGTATGTTTGTGATTACAGCAATATCAATTATTAAAACGAATGGGGCTGTTGGACCAGACTTAGAGATGCTTAGTTATTATCTGCCAGGGTATAGCGTGACGTGGTTGGGAAATATAGTGGGTTCAGTATACATCGGTGTAATTGGGCTTGTGTTGGGTTGGTTTTTTGGAATGCTTTGGAATCTTACGCACTATCTGTATTTGGCCGTATTGATGAATAAAATTAATTTATTTAAGATTGATTAGTTGTTACTTGCTTGCCCGCATATTTTAATATGTAGTCATAGCTGCTATTAGGAATGAAGGTACGGGTAAATTTAGTATATTAAAAATTTTAATGGGGTTTGTTTAGGGATGAATAATAAAAAAGAAGGWATAAGTTCGGATTTTTTGAATGCTGCRRTCAAGCTAAATATAAAGTTATTAGGTGTCGTTTTTGGGAGTATTTCTGGATTAGTTCTATTTTTCGGGACATTGATTTCGCATTTTAGCGGAGGTGGGGACTTTTTAAATTTACTGAGTGTTTTCTTTATTGGGTACTCGGTCTCTATTACAGGTGCTTTTATAGGTTTTATTTGGGGATTTGTTCTTGGAGGGTTTTTTGGTTCATTTCTTTATTATACGTATGCAAAATCTCTAGGCGCCAATATAGACAATGTACTCAATGACAATCAGGAATCAAATATATTCTTAAACCCTCAGATATTGAAACTAGAAAGTAATTCAATAGGACTAGCCGTTGCATCTAGTCTCTCATTGTTGTTTGTTATATCAACAAACATTTTAGTTTTAAGGGGGACGGCAGACGAGAGCGTCCATGCAGCATTAATGTCTTTTTATCTGCCCGGGTATACGGTTAGTCTAACCGGTAGTTTGTTAGGTGGCATTGAGCTGTTTGTTATTACTTATCTTGCATTTAGAGTTTTTAGTTTTACGTATAACAAGCTATCAAATTATAGAAACAATGAGTCGCCACGACTTGTTTACTATAAAGCAAAGGTAAAAGAACTTGAAAGACTAAAACCGGCAGAACATGTCTGTATTTTGGGTGCGGGCCCTGCAGGGCTGGCGACAGGTCATGAACTGAGTGCAAACAAAACAAAAGTTACGGTGCTTGAGAAAAATGACTATGTCAGTGGGTTGTGTCGAACGGTTGTAGTTGATGGGTATCGTTTTGATTTGGGGGGGCATCGCTGGTTTACCCAGAATGAAGAACTCAATAATTGGTTTCGTCGCCTAATGAAAGATGAAATTGTGATGGTAAATAGAGTTAGTCGTATCTACTACGGTGGTAAGTACTTTAATTACCCGCTTAGTATTTATGATGTTGTAACTAAAGCAGGGCTAGTTACGATCTTTATTGCGGGAGTTACTTTTTTTAAAGCGCTTATTGACTACTCTGTATTTGATAAACCAGTCATCAATATGAAGCAGGCTTATACCAAGCAATTTGGTAGTAAGTTATATGAGATGTTCTTTAAAATTTATACAGAAAAAGTATGGGGAAAACCTTGTGAAGAGTTATCTTCAGATTGGGTAAGTCAGCGGAGTAAAGGTCTTAATATTATGACCATTTTACGTGAAGCAATTGCTCACAGTAAGAATAAAATAATTAGTTTAGTTGATGAATTCATGTACCCACGACTTGGTTTCGCGCGTATTAGTGAGCGAATGGCGGAGGATATATCTGCTGTTGATGAGAACGAAATTTTACTTAACTCAACCGTTACTAAAGTCACTTACCATGGCCCTCGAGACTTCGAAGTTGAATATAACCGAGGCGGAGAATCAGTCATAGTAAAGACTGATTCAGTAGTTTCTACTATTCCTTTAGGTATTTTAGCGCAAATTCTTGTTCCAGCAGCAGATGAAAAAGTATTGGCAGCGGCTAAAAGTATGGAGTTTCGTGACTTAATCACTGTTAATGTAATGTTCAAAAAGAAACAGGTTTCTAAAGACACATGGTTATACCTTCAAGACAAGGATTTGATTTTTGGTCGTTTACATGAGCCTAAAAATTGGAGTATCGACATGGTTCCTGATGATGAACATACTTCCTTAGTTCTTGAGGTTTTCTGCACAGCGGGTGATGAACTGTGGTCGTTAAGCGATGATGATGTTGCAAAACGTTGTGTTGATGATTTGGTTGATAAATTGAATTTTGTAAAACGTGAAGAAGTGGTTGGCTGGGCGGTTATTCGTACGAGACAAGCTTACCCAGTTTATGATTTACAATATGGTGAGAAAACAAAAATTGTAAATGATTTTGTTGCTAAATTTGAAGGCTTACATATTGCTGGGCGAGGTGGCTCGTTCCGTTATAACAACTCTGATCATTCAATTGAAATGGGCTTGATGTTGGGTCGTAAAATACTGGGTTATCCTGTAGATCACATGGCGGTGAATACTGAATCGACTTACCATGAAGAAAAAAACGTGAGTGGTCCTCAACGCGATCATTATAAATCAAAGAAAATTGTTGTTGATTAGTGACTTCCTACATGTGTTTTTCGTTGTCACTTTGTGACTGCAAGTGATTACACTTGCACATGAATTTAAGGATTAACAATGGAAAATAATAAAAGCGACCCGACTATAAGTATCATTATGCCTGTTTATAACGGTATAGGGTTTCTTGAAAGAAGTTTGCCGCCACTCGCTAGTATGTTACAAAAAGGTGATGTCCTTGAGTTAATTGTTATTGATGATGGATCGTTAGATCAGTCAATGGCGTTGGCTCAAGAATTTGGTGCTAGGGTGCTTGAGTCTGGTGGTAGAAAGGGGCCCGGTGCAGCACGAAATATAGCGGTCGAGCAAGCAAAGGGCAATATTGTTTGGTTTGTTGATGCAGATGTTGTTGTTAAGAGTGATGCTGTTATTAAGCTTAAACAGGGGTTCGAAAACGATGAGGTTGTCGCTGTTTTTGGCTCATACGATGATGCTCCCCCAGCTCAAAACTTTTTATCTCAATATAAGAATATGGTTCACCATTATTATCATCAGCAAGCAAGCCGAGATGCTTCAACTTTTTGGTCAGGATGTGGAGCGGTCAGGACAAAAGATTTTTTAGAATTAGGTGGTTTTGACATAGAGCAGTTCAAACATCCGTCTATTGAAGATATTGAATTAGGCTATAGACTTCGGGCCGCTGGTGGGCGTATTACATTAATGCCGGAACTACAATGTAGCCACCTTAAAGTATGGCGTTTTATTAATTTAGTTCATACTGAGTTTTTCCGTCGAGCAATCCCGTGGTCTCGCCTTATGCTTCGACAGAAGAAATTGACAAATGATCTGAATGTTGGTGTAGGTGAACGTATTAGAGCAGTTTTGGCGATGTCGTTGGTTCTGGTGGTGTTAGCATCGCTCTTTGGCTTGTTAACGTGGTGGTTTCCCGTGGGGGTGTTTATTGTTGGGCTAATAGCAAATAGTAACTTCATTGGTTTTTTTAATCGAAGAAAGGGGTTTTTATTTACCTGCGGTGGCTTTTTGTATCATCAATTCTATTACCTATATAGTTCAACAGCATTTGCTTTTGCGGTATTAGAAAAAGCGGTTAAAAAATGAATGAACTAGTTGGCTTGTTGCGGGTGTTTTATTAGTAAGTTTAAAAAGCCAGTATCCTTTTTAAATTACTATTGATAGGGGTGTTAAAGCCAGCTGTGCTGGTACACGACGTTTTTCTTCTATGCGGGGTGGCATTTGATTAGGGTTCAGTTATGATGTTTACTTACTGATAAAGACTGATAATAAAGATTGCTTTTCTACTTTATTGTCCTTAGAGGATTGGTGAGTCGGTTATTTGCTTTGTTAGTATTGACGCATAAATTGAAGGTATGTTGTTTAGTTGCGTAAGCATACTTTGTGATATTAGATATCTCTATGCGGCGAATCCAATAAAAAAGTAGAAATGGAAATGAAAATATGAATATGAATGGAAAACAAAAATGAGTGAAGTGCATGTTGTTGTATTGGGAGGAGGCCCGGCTGGGTGTGGTGCTGCTTACCAGTTGCGTAGAGAAGGTAAAGCAAAGGTAACTTTGATTGAGCAATCTCAAATGTTGGGTGGTAATTCAGGAAGTTTTGAAGTTGCTGGGCAGTTTCTAGATTTTGGTAGCCATCGATTGCATTCTGCTTGTGACCCAGATATTTTAAAAGATATTAAGCAAATGTTGGGAGATGATCTAGCTCACCGTGACCGCCATGGACGTATTCGTTTACGGGGTAAGTGGCTGCATTTTCCATTGAAAACCACCGACTTGTTGATGCGCCTTGATAAAGCTTTTGCCTTCGGTGCGGCTTGGGACGTGATTAAACGGACTTTGTTTGGGAAGGACAAGGAGGGAGATACTTTTGCTTCGGTTCTACAGGCCAATCTGGGGCGGACGATTTGCGATCATTTTTATTTTCCTTATTCTCGTAAGCTGTGGGGACATGAACCAGATAAACTGTCTGGGATTCAGGCACACAAGAGGGTTTCTGCAGGCTCGATATCAAAGATTCTTAAGCGCTTGGCTAAGCCACCAGGGGCAGGAAAATTTTATTACCCTCGTAAAGGTTATGGGCAGATTAGTGAAGTCTATGCGCAAGAGGGAAAAAAACTCGGTGCTGATATAAAAATGGGTTGGTCGGCAAGCAAAGTGGTACAGCTGCCTGAGGGTGGTTTTAAAATCGAATTAACCAATAAGGACGGGGAACTACAAACCTTGAAGGCTGATCATATTTGGTCGACTATTCCGGTGACGATCCTTAGCAAAATGATAGACCCACCAGTGCCATCAGAAGTCTTGGCTGCTGCTGAGAAAATAACCTATCGTTCGATGGTGCTGGTTTATTTAGTCTTGCCTGTTGATCAGTGGACGACGACTGATGCTCATTACTTCCCTGAGGCAAATATTCATATGACTCGTATCTCCGAACCGAAAAACTATTTTGGTTTATCGGAGCCGAAGAAGACAACCATAGTTTGTGCTGAATTACCCTGTAAGGGTGGTGATGATATCTGGAATATGTCAGATGAGGAGCTGGGTCAGTTGATCATGAAGGATATGGAGACGGCTGAGTTACCGGTTCACCAACCGTTGAAGGTTTTTTCCAAGCGTCTGCCCCAAGCCTATCCTATTTATACTATGGGTTACGAGCATGACCTTGAAGCAATGGACAACTGGATCGATGCTATACCTAACCTGCTGATTTATGGTCGCCAGGGTTTTTTCGCTCACGACAATACTCATCATGCACTCTATATGGCTTATTCAGCAGTAAATTGTCTAGATAATGAGGGTAATTTTAATCATCAGCGTTGGTTAGATTATCGCAAAATTTTCGCTACTCATGTAGTTGAGGACTAGCTGGAGACATGAGCGGGCATGTCTATCAAATCAGGCGCTAATTTAGAAGTGATTTCTGAGCATTCTGGGCCGCCACGGTTGGCTACGGCCACGTGGTTGTTAGGGTTAACTTTAATGGCCTTGTTGTTTCGGGTGATTGGGTTGAATAGCGGCTTGTGGCTGGACGAGATTTACTCTGTGGTCAACCAATTTCGTCTGTCGCCAGTAGAGCTGTTCACTACGTATGTGGGCGACAACCAACACCCACTTTATGCGGTGTTGGCTAGTATAAGTGTTGCGGCGCTAGGGGAGCAGCCCTGGGTTGTTCGTTTGCCAGCTCTGATATTTGGTGTCGCGTCGATTCCTGCTCTTTATAGCTTGGGGCGTCGTGTTAGTAGTCACAACGAAGCGTTACTTGCGGCTGCGCTGTTGGCGGTTTCATATCACCATGTTTGGTTTTCCCAAAATGCTCGTGGGTATTCCGCGATTGCACTGGCTGCTATTCTTTGCACGGATAGATTTCTCTGTTTGCTCGCTAATCAGCGAAAATTGGATGTTGGGTTGTATGCATTGATTGTAGCACTGGGGTGCTATGCCCATTTGACGATGGTCTTTATTGTTATTGGGCAGTTCCTAGTGTTTTTACTATGGCTGCTTTATCTCCGCGATGACGTTGTACACAGACAGAGATGGCAACTACCATTAGCGGCATTTGTTTTTTCAGGTTTGCTTACTTTGTTACTCTATGCGCCAATTTTTACCCAGGTAGTGGATTATTTTGTTAACAAACCTAGCGGAATGGAGGAACTGTCTACCCACTCTTGGGCACTAGGTGAGGCACTTAGAAGTCTGAAAATCGGTTGGGGTGGGGGTGCGGTTTTGCTGGGCGGCGGTTTAATGGCATTGGTGGGTACGGCTAGCTTTTATAAGAGTAATAAAATTGCGCTGGGTATTTTTGTTTGTTCTGTTGCAGTGACTTTTTTGGTAGCTTTCTTTGCTCGTGGAACCATGTATCCGCGTTTTTTCTTTTTCTTGGCGGGTTTTTTTATTTTGATCGGTGTGCGTGGAGTGATGGTGACTGTGACCTTTTGCGCGAAATTTCTGTTTCGAAGCGAAAAGCAACAAGCCTACGTGCGATGGCTACCTATTGCTGCGATGTTAGTGGTGGTTTCAGTATCGGCTTCGTCCATGGTTCGAAACTACAAATATCCAAAAATGGATTTTGAGGGGGCAAAACATTGGGTAGAAATGCAGGCTACCCCAAATGATGTCATTGTGACTGCGGGAGTAGCTGCTTGGCCCTACCAAATTTATTATGGCGTTGATTGGCCAGAAATGAAGGTTGCTAACGATATAGCGCATATAAGGAAGCATAGCGACCAGCTTTGGATGGTCTATACTTTTGGTCGCTATATGAAAAAGGGATCGCCTGAAATCTATGCGCTTATTGAGCGTGAATGCAGCGAGAAAAAACGTTTTCGGGGCACCTTGGGCGGAGGAGATATAGTTGTCTGCCGTTTTGAATTAGTTGATAAAAGGAGCTAGTGTGACAAAACTTATTATTCAAATACCCTGCCTCAATGAGGCTGATCACTTGGCTGCAACTATTGCAGATTTGCCGAGAGAGATTCCCGGAATTGATGAAATTGAATATTTGATAATTGATGATGGCAGTACTGACAATACTTCGGAAGTTGCGGTTCAGCTGGGGGTTCACCATGTGGTGCGCCATATCAGAAATAAGGGCTTAGCGACAGCGTTTAGAACTGGGTTGGATGCTTGCTTGCGCCTTGGCGCTGATATTATCGTGAATACTGACGCCGATAATCAGTATCAAGGAGCTGATATTCCACTGTTGATTGAGCCTATCTTAGCGGGACGCGCGGAATTAGTTGTTGGAGATCGAGGAGTGGGATCTTTGGAT
Organism: Cycloclasticus sp.; assembly: GCA_016764415.1. Lineage (GTDB taxonomy): Bacteria > Pseudomonadota > Gammaproteobacteria > Methylococcales > Cycloclasticaceae > Cycloclasticus. The sequence goes on from JAESRY010000003.1 coordinate 10,094, forward strand.
CATTTTTCCTATCTCAAACAGCGTTTACAATCATTGGGTAGCTGGGTGATCGGTAGGGCTTCGGGGTTGCATACGCCGGATGCAACTAGTGGTTTTCGTGCTTTGGCCCGGCATGCCGCACAAAATACCGTTGTGCTTAGCGATTATTCTTATACGTTGGAAAGTCTGATTCAGGCCGGTGATTCCAAGCTGGCAGTGGAATTTGTAGCCATTGGCATCAATCCTCAGACTCGGCCTTCACGGTTGATGAAAAGTATGTGGCAGTATATCCGTACTTCGACGGTCGCGATCGTAAGGGCTTATACTCTCTATCGCCCTTTGCGAGTGTTTACGCTTTTGGGGCTTCTACTAATTGGTTTAGGGCTAATTCCAGGAGTGCGGTTTATTTACCTCTTTTCCATTGGGGAAACGCAAGGTCATATCCAATCACTAATATTAAGTTCGATTCTTTTGATTATGGGTTTTCAGTCTTTGCTGGTTGGCTTAGTGGCTGACCTCATAGGGTCGAATCGAAAATTGCTCGAGGAAGTTGTTGTGCGAATTCGCCGACTTGAGTTGGATGAGCCCCTACACGGGTCGACTAAGAAAGGTAGTAAGTTTGAAGAATAGCGGAAGCTGGAGTGGCGGTTAATGGGTGAACAGATTAGCGAGAGTAAGGTGGAATCGCCGCCAAAAGCTTCAACGAAACGAAACTGGAAAGGTTTTGTTGTTCGTATTGTGGGTAGTTTATTGGTATTGGCATTGTTGTTTTCTTTTCTGCCCCGAGACAAATTAGTCCAGGCGCTTGATGCATTTTCCGTGGAACTATGGATGGCGGGTGTAGCCTGCTATCTTTGTTTACATTTAATTGGCGTTGCTAAGTGGCGCATGTTAATCAATGCTGCCGGTGGTGGTTTGAGTTTCTCCCAGGCTGTACGTTGTTATTACTACGGTTTGTTTGGTAATACTTTTTTGCCTTCTGTAGTGGGGGGCGACATCATTCGCGCTGGTTTGGCTTTTCGGCTGACGCACTCCAAGAGTGCAGTAGTGATGGGGAGTCTGGTGGACCGAACTATCGATAGTTTAGGACTCGCCCTAGTTGCCGGCATTGGCGCATTACTAATCCCTATGAGCCTCGATGACGGTAGTCGTAGTATTTTTTGGGGTTTTGCTGCTGTTTTAGCTCTGGCAGCCGTATTGCTTACGGTAGCAATTCTTGCGCTACCGGTGCGACGGTTGACGTTAAAATGGCGGCGCAGGCTAGTTAAAGTACGCAAGTCGGCTCGATTATTAATTCAGCGCCCTTACAAAGTGTTAGTGGCACTGTTGGCGGTGGTGGTGTTGCAGACATCACAGGTAGTGATGAACTGTTGGTTGGGGCGATTGGCATTGATGGCGAATGCCAGTTTCCTAACCTGGTTATTTATCTGGCCTGTAGCCAAATTGTCGGCAATGGCGCCGCTCACACAAGGTGGGATTGGTGTTAGAGAGGCGGTGCAGGGAACGCTATTCGTTCCTTTCGGTGTAAGTATGGAAAAAGCAGTGGCTACTGGTTTGATGTTTCAGGCCATTATTATTTGTGGAAATTTGTTGGGTGGTCTTCTTGCTATGGTACTAGGAAGGGTTTCATTAAAGTTGCCAAGCTCGTCTCATATGAATGCTAATGTTGCGTATCGATGGGCTGTCTACGGATCTTTTGCTATGGGCTTGATCCTATTTTTTGTAGCCAATACCTTAATGTTGGCTTTGGGGAGCGGATCAGTTGGAGAGCAATGGACTCAGTGGATGGCTTGTTTGCCTGGTTATGACATTAGTTTTGCTGGCAGTGCAGTAGGATTAGTTTATGGGTTAATGTTTGGATATTGTCTAGGTTGGGTGGGTTTCCATTTAATGAGCCGTTTTAATAGCACATCGAATGTAAAGGGTTAATTGTGTTTTAATGCTGGCAATGAAGGAGTTCAAGGTTCTGAGTTTAGGAGTAAGCTCAAACTAAACTTTGTTTCTGAACTATATTTGAAGAAAAGTGGTGAGTTCAAGTTGCAAGTGCAACAGTCTTGGTTTTAAAAAGAACCTCGTAAGGCGTTCTAAAATTTAAACATTTTCTGGGTCTGCTATTGAGTTTCTCAACAACATTGGCAATCACACTATCATCAATCGTATGAAAATTACATCCTTTGGGGAAATAACGGCGCAATAAACCATTGGTATTTTCATTTAACCCTCGTTGCCAAGGCGAGCGAGGATCTGCAAAATAAACCTGACTGTTCGTCGCTTTTTCTAAGTCTTTAAAGCGTGAAAACTCACTGCCATTATCAACCGTAAATGTTTTTATCATGCTTGGGTTAATGACCTTAAAGAGTGCTATCGTTGTTTTCATAAAGGTGAGTGATGTCTTATCTTGTAATTTTCCAGCCACTAAAAAACGGCTTTTTCGTTCTGTATGAGTAGTCAACCCACCTTTTCCTTTTGCGCCTTCAACACTATCGCTTTCCCAGTCGCCAAACCGGCTTTTATCGGCGACTATTTKAGGACGATTACTGATTGAGACTCGGTCTTTAAATTCGCGCCTTCTCTTGCTACAGCGTTGCTGCCTACGCTTTTTATGGTGTCTTACTAAGCTTTTATATAGATCGCCACCGTCAGCCGTATCTTTTAACACCCACTGGTAAATTGTTTCATGGCTGACGTTCATTTTAAGGCTTCTATATTCGCGTTTTAAGCGCCCCGAGATAATTTCAGGGGAAAGTCCTTCTCGTAAGTTGTGAACTACAAGGTCATAAAGTGGCCGGTGTGATTTACGTTTTTCACAAGTCGGTTGGGCTTTGCGTTGTTCGGCATACAGTTGCGCCCAATCATACCAATAAGGACTGTAACCCCCTTTGTTCCTTCTTACTTCCCGACTGATAGTACTGGGGGAACGATTAATGCGCAGTGCCATTAAACGCATTGAAAACTTAGCCATATGCATATGAGCTATACTGAAACGCTCATCTGCGGTTAAATGAGTATAAGACATCGTGAGTTCCTGATATTTAAGTTGTGGTGATTTAAATTTATCAGATACTTACGGTGTCTTTTTAATTTATTTAGTGTTGCACTTACAACTTGAACTCACCACATAAAATATCCTTATTTAGATGATGAATTAATACTAGTTGGCTTTTTGGATATTACAAGGTGCAAAGGTTTTATTTATGGAACAGAGGTGTGCAGGGGCCAGAAGGCTTATGTTTTCTACAGTCGGCTAGTTATCTTTTAACAACGTCCGTATACAAGATTCTAATGCAGGTAAATGCTGTTGAATAACAGCATCAATGGTCATGGGGTCTATATTCCCTAAATAATTGTGAACCAGGATATTGCGAAACCCACTAATTTCTTTCCATGGGATATTAGAAAAATTTGCTTTAAACACCTCAGGCATTGACTGCGTAGATTCAGAAAGTGTTTGTAAGTTTCTAATCGCGGCATCATAAAGAATGTCATCTTGTAAAATATCGCCACGTTGTTGAATTCGTCCGATTTTTTCTATGGAATCCAGAATGTGTTGCGCATAGACTTTCCAGTCTTTCGTCATACTTCGATGGCCTCAGACAAAATAGGTTGTCGTAAGTGCTTGTTAAGTTCGTGTTCTGGAATTAAATCTATTTTTCGATTCAGTAGTTTTTGTAAAGCTTCAGCTAAAGGAAGCCTTTGCTTGAACAGATCATACCCTTGTGGAAATTCAACAACGAAGTCAATATCACTGTCTTCTTTTTCAGCTCTACGTGCGACAGAGCCAAACACGCGTATATGCTTTGCGCCAAATTCTTGGCACAATGATTCAATGCGTGCTTTGTTACGTTGAATTTCATCAAGTAGCATATGAATTACCCTCATCAGTGAAATTAAGGTCGATAATTAATATTTTAGTCGAGTTGAGTCGTAATGCCTAATAACTTTGTTATAGAGTGCTTCTTGCTAAAGCTCTCTCTTGATTTAATCATTGCCGTGAACAAAAGCTTGCAAACCTTGATTAGGTTTGCGAGATTCTATGCTTCATATTTAGTTAAGGTTTTTAATGAAAGAAATTAAAGTTCTATTTATTTGCATGGGTAATATTTGCCGTTCACCTACGGCGCACAGTATTTTTAGGAAAATGGTAATGGGTAAAGGCCTTCAAGAATTTATATCTACTGATTCAGCAGGGACACATGCCTATCACGTAGGGAATAGTCCCGATAATCGATCTGTTGAGGCGGCGCTAATTCGCGGCATTGATATGCGTGATTTGAGAGCTCGGCAATTAGACGATGATGACTTTGAAAAGTTTGATTATTTGTTAGTGGCGGATAATGATAATTACCATTTAACCAGAGAGGGCTGCCCGATTGAGCACCGGCATAAAATCAAATACATGCTTGATTTTGCAACGCGCAGTAGCATTRRAGAAGTGCCTGATCCGTATTATGGGCAAGGTAATGGCTTTGAACGTGTTTTGGATTTGTTAGAAGATGCGTGCGAAGGTTTGTTGAGCGAACTTGAGCAAAAGCTAAAGAATTAGCTCTGATTAAGAATAAGCTGCAAAACAAACTTACTGCCAAAGTAAGCTAGCATCAAAGAAAAATAACCGCCGTACGTCCACTTTACCGCTTTTTGCCCGCGCCAACCTAAGAAGTGGCGCCCCCATAACAACGTTGCAAACACAAGCCAAGCGAGGATAGATAAAAAGGTTTTATGTGCTAAATGCTGAGCAAAAATATCATCTAAGAAAATAAAACCGGTGGCAAGCGCAAAGGTTAATAAAAATAGGCCGAGAGACACGACGCGAAACAATAAAACTTCCATAACCTGTAATGGCGGTAGATGGTTGATTAAGCGGCTAGGTTGGCGATTGTGTAACTGTTTTTCTTGAATGGATAGGAAAACGGCTTGAAACGCAGCAATGGTCAATAAGCTATACGACAAAATAGACAGCACGATATGTGTTTGTAGCGCTCCATCGAGTGAAACTGCATTCGAGGTTTGCACAGGGTTGCCTATATTAAGTAGAACGGCGATGGCGGAAAATGGGAATACGATAATAGCTAAGGTTTCAATTGATTGGGTGAATGCTGAAACGGTAAACAAGACGGTGATAACGAGGAACACTAACGACAGCATGCTAAAAAAATCGTTCGTTATAACGTGGTTCAATTGATAGCTGTGTGCGAGGAGTAATGCGTGCAAGCAAATGGCGACAAATGCACTAGAAAGAACAATTTGGCGTAAGTTATTCGTTTGTTTTTCTTTTATCAGGTTGCTGACCATAAAGCCTGCAACAACAAAATAGATGAGTGCGGTTAGCGCGCTTAAACTGTTAAAGGAAATGAGGGAAGAAAGCATTCGTATAGTTTGTCATAAACGCATGCAAGGTTGAAGAGTTGAATGTATCAATTGAGTGCAAATGACGGGTTTAGTGAGCAATAAATCACTGCATAAGAAAGAAAGACGTGCGAAAATGGGCAAATATATTTTAAGGAAATAACCATGTTCGATAATTTGAGTGATCGCCTAAATACCACCTTTAAGCGAATTAGAGGCCAAGGGCGACTAACCGAAGGCAATATTAAAGAAACCTTACGCGAAGTGAGGATGGCGTTGCTTGAGGCTGATGTAGCGTTGTCAGTTGTTAAAACGTTTTCTGAAACGCTAAAAGAGCGTGCTTTAGGGAAAGAAGTGATGCAGAGCTTGTCGCCTGGTCAGGCGATGCTCAAAATTGTAAACGAAGAGCTGGTTAAAATGATGGGTGATTCTAATGAATCACTCGACTTATCGGCTGCGCCACCGGTTGTTATTTTGATGGCTGGCCTACAAGGCTCTGGTAAAACGACCACCGTCGCTAAGTTGTCACGCATGCTAATTGAGCGTGAAAATAAATCAGTGATGGTGGTGAGTGCCGATGTTTATCGCCCAGCGGCGATTGACCAGTTAGAAACATTAGCCTCTGAAGTGGGTGCAAACTTTTTTCCAAGTTCAGTAGATCAAAAACCAGTAAGTATCGTAAAAAATGCGATAGCAGAGGCAACTAAGCAATTCAATGACGTATTGATTATTGATACGGCAGGTCGATTACACATTGATAGCGACATGATGAATGAAATTCGTCAGATCCACGCCATTGCAGGGCCAGCTGAAACGCTTTTTGTTGTTGACAGTATGACCGGGCAAGATGCGGCTAATACAGCTAAAGCATTCGACGAGGCGTTACCGCTAACCGGTGTCGTGCTAACTAAAACAGACGGTGATGCAAGAGGTGGTGCGGCGCTGTCAATACGCCAAATTACCGGTAAGCCGATTAAGTTTTTAGGTGTAGGTGAGAAAACAGACGCACTGGAACCGTTCCATCCCGATCGTGTGGCTTCACGTTTACTGGGTATGGGTGATGCGCTTAGCCTTGTTGAAGAGCTTGAACGTAAGGTTGATAAGAAAAAAGCCGAAAAGCTGGCTAAGAAACTTCAAAAAGGCAAAGGGTTTGACTTAGAAGATTACAAAGATCAGTTATCTCAAATGATTGATATGGGCGGCATGAGCGCGATGATGGATAAAATACCGGGTATGTCGAATGTGCCGGATAACGTTAAAAATAAAGTGAATGATAAAGACTTCACCCAGCAAATAGCCTTGATTTGCTCGATGACGCGGAAGGAAAAAACATTTCCAAACCTTATTAATGGTTCACGAAGAAAGCGTATTGCTAATGGGGCGGGTTTGCAGGTTCAGGACGTGAATAAGTTGATGAAGCAATATAAACAAGCGCAGAAAATAATGAAGAAAGTATCGAAAGGTGGAATGGCGAAAATGATGCGCGGTTTAAAAGGGCAATTGGGGCAAGGCCAAGGCCAAGGCTTCCCCTTTCAGTAATTCATCAATAAGAGACTTTTGCACGAAAGCTCTTTCACTCCCATACGGCGTCGCTTAAAGGCGCCTACTGTTGGTAAAAAAGTGCTCAATCGGTCGTTTACTTCAGTAAACTCCCTCTTTCCGCGCATTTTTGCCTTGTCTGAAAATGAAATCTTCTTCCGTGCAAAGGTCTCAATGTATTTTTTTCAGAAAAGTTGAGTAGAAAGGTGAAAAAAACTTCACCAAATCAAATAATTCGCGTAAAATTCACAAGTTAATACACTCAAGATTCATAAAATTAAGGTTTAAGGAAAATAAATGGTAAAGATACGTCTTTCAAGAACTGGCGCAAAGAAACGTGCTTTCTATCACGTTGTTGTTGCAGATAGTCGCAGAAGTCGCGATGGTCGCTACATCGAAAGAGTGGGTTACTACAACCCAAGAGCAACTGGCGGCGAAGTTCGTTTAACGCTTGAAGATGCTCGTATTGAGTATTGGGTTTCTCAAGGTGCGCAAACAACAGAACGTGTTGCGAAGCTTCTGAAAGAAGCTGGTAAAGCAGCCGCCTAAGATGCCTGAAGCAGGTTCTTCTGAAAAATCAGAAGAAGATGTTACCTGGTTAAAAGTAGGTAATATATCGGGTGTTTTTGGCATTAAAGGTTGGTTGAAGATTTACGCTAATACCGATAAGAAAGAAAATATACTGGCTTATAAGCCTTGGTATGTTGAGCGAAATAACGTTCGGCAGGCGATAAAACTGAAGGCAGGCAAGCCACACGGTAAAACGGTTATTGCGCTATTTGATGGCATTGATGACCGTAATGAAGCTGAAACTTGGATAGGATGTGATATTTATATCCGGTCTGACCAGCTACCAAAATTAAGAAAAGATGAGTTCTATTGGTCTGACTTGATTGGTTTGAAGGTTGTTTCAACACAAGGTGATGACTATGGCGTTATTGACCGGATGTTGGAAACAGGTGCGAATGATGTCATTGTCGCTAAAGGTGAAAGGGAACGATTGATTCCCTATTTAACAGGCGACATAGTTAAGTCAGTTGACCTTGAAGAGGGCCAAATGATTGTTGACTGGGAAGCAGATTTTTAACGATGATACGTTTCGACGTTATTACGTTGTTTCCGGAGTTATTTGCACAGGCCGCATCGATGGGTGTTGTTGGACGGGCTATCAGTAACGAAACGGTACAGTTGAAAACATGGAATCCTAGGGATTTCACAGAAGATACACACCGGACGGTCGATGATCGTCCTTTTGGTGGCGGACCTGGCATGGTTATGAAGGTTGAGCCGCTGAAGAAGGCCATTCAAGCTGCTGTAGAAGCAGTGAATGAGCCAACTAAAGTAATTTATATGAGCCCGCAAGGCCGTAAGCTTGACCAGCAAGGTGTTGACTATTTATCAAAGTTTTCACGGTTAGTATTGTTGGCAGGACGGTATGAGGGTGTTGATGAACGGTTGTTACAGTCGGACATTGACGAAGAGTGGTCAATTGGGGACTTTGTCCTAAGTGGTGGTGAGTTGCCTTCACTGGTTTTGATTGACGCGGTGTCAAGAACATTACCTGGTGTACTTGGCCATGAATGTTCTGCAGTACAGGACTCGTTTGTTAGTGGGCTTCTAGATCACCCGCATTATACAAGGCCTGAAACGTTTGCTGGAATGCAGGTGCCACCGGTATTATTAAGTGGTGACCATAAGAAAATTGCCTTATGGCGTGAAAAGCAATCGTTAGGTAAAACATGGCAAAAACGCCCTGATTTGCTAGAAAAAATTAAATTAAGCGTTGAACAGGTTTCTTTGCTTGATGAATATAAAGCTGAATTGAAGTAGCAGTATCGCTTCAATGAATTTACGACTGCATGGATGCAGGAGGTAGACCACCAAAAGTAGGCGCTTGAGGCGGCGCAGGAGCAGTTGCCGATGCCCTTTGGGTAGAAAGCTGAATTGAATAAAGACTTAAACTAAGGAATTAAGAAATGAGTAATATAATTGCACAAATTGAAGCAGAACAAATGAACAACGACTTACCTGCATTTAGTGCCGGTGACACAGTGGCTGTTAAAGTAAGAGTGAAAGAAGGAA
>JAESRY010000070.1 GCA_016764415.1 Cycloclasticus sp.
CCCCGTTCCTGGCAGCAAGACTAAACGCTTAATGCTCGGGTTAACAAGGACGTCAGAAAGGTCCAAATCACCCTCTAGATAGTCTTTGATCCCCACTTCAGTATTAAGATTAAAATACTTGCTTAATCTTGGGTGACGCAAATCCAAATCTACAAGTAAAACGGTTTGATTTGACTCCATTGCCATTGCAACAGCTAAGTTAGATGCAATCAAAGACTTACCTTCACCTGCTGTAGGAGATGTAATCGCAAGTGTTTTCCAATTGTTCGCACGCATTTTTTGTAATACCTGCGTTCGCAACATCCTAAAAACTCCCGATTGAGGATTATTATATTGACCCGCAATAATTCGATTCAACGCTAAATCTTCTAAYGATACGTCGACAACTTTTGTCTTGGTATAAGCTATATTCTCAAAATCATTTRAWWTYGTTTCTTCMGGTAAYAATTTTCGTCTGGGKGASACRCCGTTTTCAACAGACATTTTTGAAGCATAATTAGCTTTWGCTTTATCCAGTGCYTTTTGAATTCTATCCATTTTTTATCTTGTTAAATTAAATCCAATTAATTACAGCATGCTAATCTTGCGCAGAACCTTAAACCAAATTATTTCAAGATCCATAACAAAAAAATGAACGCCCAACATTACGATAATAATCAGCCCTGCTAGCCAATATAATTTCACATACACACTTTGAGCTTTATATATCTTTACATACCAACTTTGCGTCGCATTAACACCATCACTCTTTACTGTAATAAGCGGCACGACGACTAACGGAGGAGCCCCAACGATACGAGTCAATTCATTGTATCCGCGAACACCCCCTACCAATATTTCAAACAACAAGGCTAAGCCAACACCGATTCCTATCGATGCGACTACTCCCATTAAAAATATTTTTGGACGATTAGGTTTTTCTGGTTTATTAGGCACCAATGGTGGCTCGATAAGGGTAAAGCTTTCACCTTTATTCTCAGACTCTAAATTTTGAGCCAGTTCTGCTTGCAATTCCTTTGCCCTCAACTCTTGATATTTAGCTAGATTATTCTGGTAATCACGGACTAAATCTTCATACGCACGCTTAACTTGATGCGTTTCAGCCACTCTTTTTTCAAACTCATTTAATTTTCCATTGATTATCTTTCTGCGCACCTGAATTCTTTTAATCTCTCTTTCAGAAGAATCTATTTTCGAATTTATCTTCAAAAGTAATGGGCTTTTATATCTAGTACCTACTACTGTTTTTTTAGCCGCATTAGTACCCAATTGTTTTTCAAGGCTTTTTATTTGTCGCTTTAAGCGCTTGATATCTGGGTGACTTTCAGAATATTTATCTTGTAACGCAGCATACTGAGCCTTAGCTTGAGATAGCTGTTGAGCCGGACTAGCCGCTTGTTGAGAGCCGACTGATGGTAATAACGCATCTAAATTCGCTAATTCCAAACTCATTGTCATTATTTGGTCTTTTAAAACCATTATATTGTTTTGGCCCGTCACTAGCTGTTCCTGAAGCTTTTCTACCATGGATAAGTTATATGGCAACAGTTCCGGCAAGCTGTCATTAAACTCTTCTTTAAAATCAGCGATTTTCTTTTCTAGAGACTGAATTTTTCGTTGGAACTTATCCCCTTCTTCTTTTAAGAATGCCCGGGTTTCATTTGCTCGTGCCGTTCTCGTTTTAACGTTTTCATTTAAAAATTGAGTGGTTAATTCGTTTGCTATTTTTTGGGCCATTACAGGATCTTCATCCATAAATGACACATTAAAAGCAATGTTTGCTCGTTTAGATCTACCGCTACGCGGGTCGGTTACGTTAGCTTGAACCATGTCAACCGACATGTTTTGACGAAACAAACCCACAATGACTGAAGGTGCTGATTTTTTAACTGTTTCTGGATATAAATGGTATTTTTTTACAATCCCCATCACCCTTGATGTCGTCATTAGTTTTTGCTTAATAACGGCTATTCGTTGATCTGCATAACTGGTGACTGTTGAACGAACCAGATCAATCGGGATTTCCTGTGCCTCAATTAGTATTAGCCCCGTCGATTTATATGTGGCGGGCAAAAGCAGTGCTACCGCTGCTGACACTAAGATTAAAAAAATCGCAGGATAAATAACAATCTTTTTATGGCGTTTAAGTATCTCTAGGTATTCACTTATTCCTTTAACTTCTTCTTCCATTTTTACTCTACCCAATTAGCGTGAAACGCTAAAACCATCCCAATTGTAATTAAACGTTAACATCACTGCATTGCTGCTTACTCTTGTATCATTCACAGATTCTTTTTGTTGGCGATACCTATACGTCAACGCAATACTAGCATCAGGTGAGAGCTTTAAATTAATAGCCGGTGACACACTAATATTTTCTCGTTTATCGCTGGAATTAACTCTTGCGGAAGATGTTTGTTGAATACTTGCGCGAATACTTGTAGAAAGAACGTCTGACAAATCCCTTGACCAATTAATACTGAACTTATCTATTTCGTTTACACCACCATCAATCGATGGCGATATTGAACGTGAAACACCTATACTCGCAGTGTCTACATCTTTTTTATACGAAACATTAACATTTAAAGACGAACCGGTTGTACTCCCGTTACTTGTTACATTGGCTGCATCCTTTTGCTCACTGTCTAACTGCCGAATACCTACGCTACCATTAATAGACCAAATTTCAGACATTTCATATTGTGATGTTAATGATAAATTATATGTATCATCATCTGATGAGCTAGCAAGCCCGGTGGATTTGTTATTACTAACCGTTAAAGCAACGCCACCATTAAGGCGCTCTGTGAATTTGTGCGTCCAACTTGTTGTTAATGAACGACTCTTGCTATCACTAAAATCTACCGTAGAAGATTCTTGCTTAACATAACTACCTCTTACTCCCAATACATCACGCTCTGTCAATTGGTAACTAAATGAAGGCGCAATTGTTTCTGACGTATTAATCGAATTCGTTTCAAAATCACCAGTATTATCCGCCGCCAAACTTCTACTTGTTCGTTCTTGGTAGCTAACCCCTAAGCCCCAACTGCTTCTTTGTGTCTGATATTGCGTATTAAAGCGCCAAAAAGGATTCTCTGTATTCAGCTCACTCGACTCATCGTAACGATCCACGACATAACCTGTATTAAATGATACGTTCATATTTTCAAGGTTATATGCTGCACTTAATGTCGGGCTCATTCTCGAGTGGTAGTCTCCGATTTTGTTGGTATCGCGCATGAAAATATTATCATCGTATTCTAATGACGGATCAACACTACCCGACAACGACCATTGCGCCGCATGCACAGCCGGCATACTAAACACACTAATTATTGCTACTGAAATTATTTTATACATTGAAAGCATACCTACGGAACAACGATGACATCACCGCTTTTAAGTTTAATATTGCTGGATACATCGCCGCCTTTTATATCTGCATATCGTACATGTATGACCTTGTCGCCGCGAATGACTGAAATATTATTTTCTTCTGCATAAGGCGATAAGCCACCTGCCATACTTAGCGCCTGCATAACATTAAATCGTCTATTCATAACAAAGCTGCCTGGGTTAGAAATTTTGCCTAACACATGCACCGTATTACCACTTACGCTACTTACAACAATGGTTACTAACGGATCTGAGAGAAATTCAGTCAATTTCTTCTTAAGCGCCAATTGCAGCTCTGTTACGCTTTTTCCTTCAGCAAGAATTTCACCCGCGAGAGGAAAAGAAATCATTCCATCGGGTAAAACAATGACTGTTTTTACAAGCGTGGTCTCTTTCCAAACAGAAACATCAAGAATATCACCTGGGTTAAGCAGGTAACGATCTGCAGCAATAGCCGCATTACCCACTAAAATCAATGTCATCCAAAAACTAAATCGCAAAAAAATACATTTCATCTGCCACCCTCTTTATTAAATTTTTACTAAGTATAGCTTACAAACAAAAAAAAGGGAGCATAAGCTCCCTTTTATATCCAACCATATTATTAACTTTAGGTTACTGAAATTACCGCCCTTAACCCTTAATTAAAAATATTTAATAACTACGCTGCTACCGCTGCTTTACGACGTAAGCCGAAAAAGCCAAGTAGAGCTGGTGCAAATAAGAACAATGCAGCAGGTATTGGTGTAGCAATACGCAAATCATAGTTACTAGCCGCAACTGCATTAGTGATATCGATATAAACATTATATACAGTATTAGCTGCTAACACCCAAAAATATGAAGCCGAACCATTAGGCCCTACTGCATTTACAGCTAGATTTATAAGACTATTACCATCAAATAATGAAACAGTTGACCCTGGTGTTAAAGGGTTAAATGTAACTGATAAGTAACCGCCAGATAACGCATCTGTTGTAACTGTATACACATCGTTGATAGTTTCACCACTGTTTTGACTAGATGACCAATCAGCAGTTACAAGGTTACCCGAACCAAATTTTACGGCTCCAGCATTACCAACAGCACCAGTCAAAGTCAAAGTCGCAGCATTAACACTTACAGCAAACAACATCCCCACTATTAAAAACATTACTTTTTTCATAATTTTTTCCTTTAAATTAAATTTAATTTTCTAAGTAATGTAACTCAGCCATCTTTAAAGAATTGCGCGCTTTTTAAAGACCTGAAGCTTTCCGTCCTTGGTTCACACCAAGTTTGGCTTAATTTTAATACCTTAACCATTTAAAGTATTAAAAACCAACTAACCAAACAATCAATTAGTTAGTTAGTTAAGCACCAATGTATATAAATTTTAAAACCTCGTCTATTGTACTTTGGTACTAGTTTCTAATGAAAAAGCATCTTATTTAATAAAGATTGCTCAAACATTAGTCGCAGATTTGATTGTATAGACATAGCTGTCGCAAATAAAGGGTTATCTTGAAGCTGTCATATAACTACAAACGCTGCATGCAAAACGCCAATGCCCTGTATTAAGACATTTACGTAGAAAAAAAATTTCTGTTTCTAGACAAGGCGAAATGCGCGGAAAGATGGCTTTTACTAGAGAAAATGACCGGTTGAGCATTTTTTAACGCCACATAGGGACAAAATAACTTTCGTGCGAGGGTCTCACCTTTAGCTAATAAGCATTTTTATTTACGAAACCTTTGAAAATAGTAAGGAATATAATTTTAAGATCCAAACCGATTGACCATGTTTGAATGTATTTAAGGTCATAGTGCACACGTTCTTCCATTTTATCTAACGTATCTGTTTCGCCCCTAAACCCTTTAATTTGCGCTAAGCCCGTAATGCCTGGCTTTACTTTGTGCCGTAACATATAACCTTGTATCTTATTTCGGTATTCCTCATTGTGCGCCACCGCATGTGGCCGTGGCCCAACAATGGACATACTGCCACCTAGCGCATTAAAGAATTGAGGCAATTCATCCAACGAGGTTTTCCGTAAAAGCCTGCCTAAAGAAGTTACCCGCTCGTCATTTTTTGAGGCTTGATTTATAATCAAGCCATTATCTTCTACTCTCATGGAACGGAATTTCCATACTTTTATCCTTTTCCCATCTGCTCCGTAACGATCTTGTTTGAACAATACAGGGCCTGGCGACGTTAATTTGATCAGCAATGTAACAACTAACATAATTGGTGCAATCAATATAAGGATAACAATACTTAACACGATGTCTTCTAGACGCTTCAGGATGGAATCCAAACCCGCGAAAGGCGTTTCATAAATACTAATCGCTGTGATGCCTTGGTAGTCCACCCAACGAGAATTAATCAAGTTGAATATAAACAAATCAGGCACGAGATACACCGATGCTGTAGTGTCAGCAAGCGCTTCTGTTAATTTTTTAATCCTATGTTCAGCAGACATCGCTAATGTAATAAATACCGTATCTATTTTGCCGCTTTTACAGTCTTCTATTAATTGTTTAGTATGCAAAACATCACCTGCGGACTCTTTACTTAAGCGACGCCCCTCCGACTGATCGCCCCTGTCATCATAATAACCGGCGAATCTATACCCACTCCATTCCATTCTGTCAAAAGCAATTTTAAGACGGGCAGCTAGGGGTGTTACCCCCACGATAGCGACTGCACGTGTGTTGTAACCTTTTGCTCGCAGAAAACCCAGTATTGCTCGCACAACGGCATGCCACGAAACAAGCTCTATGGGTGTTAGGACAATCCAATAAAGGATGGGTTCGTCACTATATATATGAGTCTGAAAAAATAGCAGCCCCCCCATAATTAAGATAAAAATACCGGATAACCATGAAAATAAAACAGCCACTATCTCCTCTCGCAGCTTTCCGCCCCGCCAAGAACGGTAGGTATCTTGCGATTCAGCAAAAAAATTAAACGCGACAATAGACAGTAATGCAACAGGCAAATATAACGGCTTCCATTCCGCTTCAAGCAAATCAACCGATGCAATAAACGTTAATAAAATAATGCTGCTATCTACCAATCTAGATATCGCATTTATTTTTGAGTCGTATTGTCTAATCTTTCCTTGGCGCTGCATCTGCAAATGTTCCCTGCTTATTGTTGTACGCGGTGTATATATTTCAACCGCAACGATTTACGTATTTTTAACAAGCTTAGTTGAATTTTTCGATTTAATTCAAAAATCGTACCTCCTTAGCGAAGAGAGGCCTTACTTCCCCACTTCATACCGAGAAACTCAAGCTTTTATACCGCCTGATTTTTCAGGGTTCTTGCTGATAGCTACCATCTAGCACATGCTCGCACCAGTCTTGATTCTTGAGATACCACTGAACTGTTTTTCTGATGCCCGTATCAAAACTTTCGTCTGGCGTCCAATTTAGTTCCTTTTGGATTTTACTGGCGTCAATCGCGTACCTTACATCATGCCCTGCTCGATCTGTTACGAAAGTAATTAAGCTTTCAAAGCCTCCTGCATTTCCACTTGCACGGGAATGTTGGTTATCGGCGGCTAGTTCTTCAAGCAATTCACAGATGGTTTTGACCACATCTATATTTTTCTTTTCGTTATGGCCGCCAATGTTGTAGGTTTCATTTATTTTGCCTGTTGTGGCCACTAGCACTAATGCTCTTGCGTGGTCTTCGACGTATAACCAATCGCGTATTTGATTACCTGCTCCATACACGGGTAATGGCTTGCCTGCTAAGGCATTAAGGATAACTAATGGAATGAGCTTTTCTGGAAAATGATACGGCCCGTAGTTGTTTGAGCAATTGGTAATAAGGGTTGGGAAACTGAAGGTTCGGTACCATGCTCGCACTAAATGATCTGAACTGGCTTTACTGGCGGAATAAGGCGAACTTGGTGCATAAGGCGTGGTTTCGGTAAATAGATCGTTGGTGCCTTCTAAATCGCCATACACTTCATCGGTTGAGATATGGTGAAAGCGAAAGCCTGCTTTTTTTGTGTCATTTAATGCGGCCCAATACTGCTTTGATTGGTCAAGCATCGTATAGGTACCGATAATATTGGTATGTATAAATTCAGCAGGGCCATCAATGGAACGATCTACATGCGATTCTGCCGCTAGGTGCATGATGATGTCGGGCTGATATTGCGTTAGAACTCGTTTAATTTCACCTGCATCGCAGATATCAACTTGTTCAAAACTGTATCGCTCGTTGTCACTAACTGATTTGAGGGATTCTAAATTCCCTGCATAGGTGAGCTTATCGACGTTAACAACGTGATAGTCAGTCTCTTTTATTAAGTGCCTTATAACGGCCGAGCCGATAAAGCCGGCACCACCAGTGACTATGATTTTCAATGGTGAGTTTTTAATTTTTAATTTCATCGTTTTTTAATTTAGGACTATCTGATTTTGCTTGCGTTGTTTTTATTATGCTTGTTAATAGTTTTATCAACTCTAAAACTCTCATCTAACATTGTTTGGACATATTTTTCGCTTGCATCTAAATACCCTGTTTCGCACAGTAACTGAAGCCAGTATTGGACTTCACGTGCTTCTTTGCTCGCGATACTTAACTTAGCAATAAAGTCTTTTTTACTTTAAGCAGCTTGTGCTTCATTTATATTTGCCCCTTACAAAGATGCTGGTATAACCTGACCACCCTTACTGAAAATTTAAAAGACTTATCTAAAACAATATTCTCATCTTTCATAATTCAACATTTAGAAATATTAATTAAACATTGCTTGAGGCTATCTTTCCAGTAAGGAATGCTTAAACCGAACGTGTCTTTTATTTTTGCTTTATTCAGTAAACTATACGCGGGACGTTTTGCGGGTGTTGGGTAGTCTTTGGTTTCAATTGGGCTTACCTTGCATTGAACATTGCTGTGCTCAAAAATGGCTTTGGCAAAGTCATACCAACTGCACACGCCTTCGTTGCTGTAGTGGAATAGTTGCGATTTAAAGCTGGCTTGATTAAACGGCTGGCTATTAACCATGCTCATGATGGCTTCTGCTAAATCGTGCGCATAGGTTGGCGTGCCTATTTGGTCGTAAATAACGGTTAGCGCGTCTCGCTCGCCACCTAGTTTTAGCATGGTTTTTACAAAGTTATTACCGAACTGCGAATACACCCAACTGGTTCTTATAATGAAAGCATTGTTAACCATTGTATTTTGAACGGCTTGTTCGCCAGCCAGTTTGGTTGATCCGTAAACACCTTGTGGCGCTACTGCATCGGTTTCTATATACGGCCTATGTTGCTGACCGTTAAATACATAGTCTGTTGAAACATGGATAAGTTTGGCTTGTTGCTGAACGGCTATTTGTGCCAATTGCTGTACGGCTAAGTGATTAATTTTATCGGCCAAGTCAGGTTCGGACTCAGCTTTGTCTACAGCTGTATAAGCGGCACAATTGATGATAACGTCGAATTTGTTTTGCTTAAAATACTCTGTGATATGTTGAGCGTCACTTAAGTCTAATTGCTTGCGTTTGGCAAACACCATGTCATATTGCGGGTAGTTTCCTTCTATCGCATGAATGGATTGCCCTAACTGGCCGGTTGATCCGATGATTAAAATTCTCTGCGTGTTAGGCATGGTGATTATTCGGCGTAGTAATTGATGCTCGCGTCAAAACACGCCCCTAGCTCAGCAAATGCTGGTTGCTGGGTGTCTTTTGCTGACAGCTGTAATTGATCATTGGGCAACTGCCAATTTATATTAAGCTGCGAATCGTTAAACGCTAGGCCTCTATCGCATTCTGGCGAATAGTAGTTATCTACTTTATAGGCAAAAGTAGCTGACTCGCTAAGTACAATAAAGCCATGCGCAAAACCGCGTGGCACGAACATCTGTTTTTTATTGTCTGCGGTTAATTCAACCGCAACATGTTCACCGTATGTATCACTGCCTCGGCGAATATCTACAGCAACGTCTAACACACTGCCTTGAATAACGCGTACCAGCTTACTTTGTGCATGGGGTGCTAATTGAAAGTGCAAGCCACGCAAAACACCCTTTGATGATTTTGATTCATTATCTTGCACGAATTTAACAGCGTGCCCCACTGCTTTTTCAAACAAGTCTTGGCGGAAGGTTTCTACAAAGTAGCCACGATCATCGCCATGAACAACGGGCTCAACGATGAGCACATCGGGGATCGACTGAGGAATAAACTTCACTGTTAACTACCCTTCTTCAGCGCGAGCTAAAAGGTATTGGCCGTATTGGTTTTTAGCCAGTGGCTTGGCAAGCGCGATGAGTTGTTCTTTTGAGATATAGCCTTTTTCAAAAGCAATTTCTTCTAGGCAGGCAACTTTTAAGCCTTGGCGCTTTTCTATAATCTCAATAAATTGAGCCGCTTCTAATAAGCTTTCGTGTGTACCGGTATCAAGCCAGGCATAACCTCGGCCCATTAATTCTACTTTAAGGCGGCTTTCAACTAAATAGGCTTGATTAACGGATGTTATTTCAAGTTCACCACGATGAGACGGCACCACTTCTTTTGCTTTTTGAATCACGTCATTCGGGTAAAAATACAGCCCTGTTACCGCATAATTGCTTTTAGGGTGTTCTGGCTTTTCTTCCAAGCTCACCACGTTACCATTTTTATCGAACTCTGCTACACCATAGCGTTCAGGGTCAGACACTCTATAACCAAATACGGTGGCGTTATTTTGCTCTTTTACATTTTTAACGGCACGGGCTAACATGCCGGTCAGATCGTGTCCGTGATAAACATTGTCACCCAACACTAAACACACATCATCACTGCCGATAAAGTCTTCACCAAGAATAAAGGCTTGCGCAAGACCATCGGGTGACGGTTGGGTGACATATTGGAAGTTAACGCCTAGTTCTGCGCCATCGCCCAATAAACGCTGGAAACCTGATTGATCTTCAGGTGTGGTAATAATAAGGATGTCTTTTATACCCGCTAACATCAAAACAGATATTGGGTAGTAAATCATCGGCTTGTCGTACAGAGGGACTAACTGCTTTGAAACGCCGCGGGTAATCGGATAAAGGCGCGTTCCACTACCGCCAGCTAATACTATTCCTTTCATGATTGTTAAAACTACCTTAATAAACTAATACATATTCTAACCCAACAAGTTTTAACTCAACATAATACTTTAGACCTTCCGTTACTATTCTAGCTCTTGCATGATTCGAAGTATTTGTTCTGTTTTTTCTTGCATTAAGGAGACATCTGCTCGCGACTCTASATTTAATCTAACAACGGGTTCTGTGTTCGACTGCCTTAAATTAAACCGCCAATTATCAAACTCTAGCCCAATACCATCGGTCTCATCAATATTATTCGCTTGGTCTTTAAAAGCATCCAGCACGCGTTTTATTGATCCGCTAGGATCAGCCAATGTACTGTTAATTTCACCCGATGATGGAAAAGCTGTAATTCGCTCAGCCACCAATTCGGACAGCTTTTGGTTTTTTGCACTTAATAAGCCAATAACAAGCAACCAAGGAATCATTCCGCTATCGCAATAGGCGAAGTCTTTAAAGTAATGATGTGCGCTCATTTCACCGCCATACACGGCATCTTCTTTTCGCATGCGCTCTTTTATAAACGCATGGCCTGTTTTGCTCATTATTGCTGTGCCGCCTGCCGAGTTGACAATGTCAATGGTGTTCCAGGTTAACCGTGGGTCATAAATAATTTTTGCGCCTGGGTTTTTGGCTAAAAAAGCATCTGCCAACAACCCAACGATGTAATAACCTTCTATAAAAGCGCCATTTTCATCGAATAAGAAACATCGGTCAAAGTCACCGTCCCATGCTATTCCAAGGTCTGCACCATGTTCTTTGACTGCATTTGCCGTTGCTGGACGATTTTCAATTAATAAAGGGTTGGGTATGCCATTGGGGAAAGTACCGTCCGCTTGATGATGGACTTTTATAAACTCAACGGGAATAGCCGCTGATTTGAAATGCTTTTCAAGCTCATCAATCACATGCCCGGCAGCGCCATTGCCCGCGTTAACCACTATTTTTAAGGGTCGTAGCTTTTCAAGCTCAACATAACCCAGCATATGATCAACATAAGCATCTAACGTGGATATTTTTTCAGTTGTTCCTCTTGTTGCGAAATCAACGGGTGGAAAATTATTTTCCTCTGCTAGTCGCTGAATATCATTTAAACCGGTATCTCCACTGATTGGCTTAGAATCTTCGCGCACTAATTTCATGCCGTTAAAATCAATAGGGTTATGGCTTGCGGTCACTTCAATGCCGCCATCTACAGCTAAATATTTAGTAGCGAAATAAATCTCTTCTGTGCCGACCATACCAATATCAATAACATTAACGCCTGCATCTTTTAGCCCATTTGAAACAGCTAATTTAAGCGCTTCGCTTGTTTCGCGAATATCACCACCCACAACAACCGTTTTCGCTTTTAAGTAAACGCCCATTGCTCTACCAACCCGGTAAGCAACATCCTCATTTAGCTCTTCGCCTAAGCGGCCTCTTATATCATACGCTTTAAAACACGTTAATTTAGTCTTCATAACAATTCCTTTTGGGCATATCTGGTTAAACCTTAACGAATTTTAACAGTTAAAGAAAGCTGTTGTTAAACGACTAGATTCAATTTACGGACAGAGCAAGCC
This sequence comes from Cycloclasticus sp., assembly GCA_016764415.1. Lineage (GTDB taxonomy): Bacteria > Pseudomonadota > Gammaproteobacteria > Methylococcales > Cycloclasticaceae > Cycloclasticus. Next base: position 12,048 of record JAESRY010000070.1, read on the forward strand.
TAAAAATAGCTTAGGTGATAAATTATCTAAGGCTTTGAGTGTATGGGACTGGCATGAGGATTCGAACCACCGTCGGCTGATATGTGATCAGATGCATAAACATGATTAAGCGAATTAAAACAAGCAGTTAGTTACGCGCAACGCTTTGGTTGTCCACTCATTGTTCATTCCGGTTGGAATAACTACTATTTAAGGCCTTATTTGGAACGGGTTACTGACTATTAACCTAGGGGCGATTTCTTAAATGAATTGTTGTCATTTCTTGCTAGTAATTGGACAACCAGTGGACAACGGGTAATAAAAAAGGCCTTCAACAATCGCTGAAAGCCTTTAGAATATGGAGCTGGTGAGAGGATTCGAACCACCGACCGGCTGATTACAAATCAGCTGCTCTACCGACTGAGCTACACCAGCGTCAGGGCGCGTATTCTAATCTAAATGAAAATCTCGGGCAATACTTAACAGCTAGTTTTTCGAATACCGCTTTCCGAACCACCTTGGCTTCGATTCAAATAATCTTGAATTAGTCTTATACCACCATTTATTTCTACTTTTACACTATAACGGGACTTCTCATTACGGATAATCTCTGCACTAACGCCCTTGTTCTTTAGTTCTTTTAATCTCTTTTCAGAGCTGTCAGCTGTTTTATATAAGCCTAACGACACCACGCCTTTATTGCCGCCATTAGGCACAAGCCACAAATCGACAACACCCTTTGATTTTAACTCCTTCACATTCGCCAATGACTGAACCCAATCACCACTAGATGGAAAAACCACCCAAAATTCTTTAAACACCTTATGAGAAACAACCGATGCACGCCCCTCTACAGCACTTAAGCCTGTCGCTAGCCTACTCGCATCACTTTTTTTGGCAAAGTCACCCACTAAATAACACTCGTTTTTAAGCCCTGCACTGACTGGTGTAACCGAGCCTTCAAGTACCCGCTTTCTTGCCAGCTGCTGAGTTACCTCTTCTTTTGAAACAAACGTTAATTTCTCGAGCTTACTTTCGGCATATAGAGGTACTTGCTGACGTGGCATTACTTGCGTTGTACTTGCCGTCATTTCCCAAAAGAAATAAACCACATTCAAAAAGGCTAGCAATAATAACAAATTTTTCATACGCTACTCTTCGATATTAATCGCAACCCCTGCAACACAAGATCTTTTTCTATATAAATCAACTCACCTAGGCCTTGCAACAATGATTTCGCATGCCCCCCTGTTAGGACTATCGATATCTTTTGCTGATACTGAGCTGCTATTTCAGCCACCTTTTCTCGAACAAAAATCTGCAGCATTTGCTCAATACCAAACACAACAGCTTCACTTGTGTTCTTGCCTAAATGACCAGAGTTATTCGCCTTTTCAAGATGGATTTTTTGCGTATTATCAAGCAAGCACCCTTTCATTAAGTCCGAGCCAGGAACAATAAACCCGCCCATGTGTTTACCATTTCCCTGTAAAAAATCCATTGTTAATGCCGTACCACTATCCACAACGCACAGCATTCCAGAATATTTATTATGCGCAGCAAGCATTGCTAACCAACGATCTGCACCAAGCTGCTGAGGTTCTTTGTAAACATTGGTCACGCCACAAGCTTCCCTCGTGCTTTCTATAAAAACAGGCAGTGGCTGACGCTGACTTTCGGACCATGTATTTAAATCATGGTGAAAACTATCAGAACCCACGCTTGAAACAGAGATTGCAGAAAGTTCTATTGATTGCAAAATAGAAAGACCGCCCAGTAGCGGTACATCATTGGTAAAGGCCCCCTCATTTAATAAAGAGCCTTTTTCAACCAGTTGCCACTTAAGTGCCGTATTACCCCTATCTATGAATAACTGTTTCATTTAACCGTCACTGAGCCTTAAGCTCACTTCGCCAGACATAATGTTTTTCACCTTGCCACCCGCCATCTTTAAAAACAGCTCGCCACTAGTTGATATACCATTCGCGACACCTTCTTCATATTGCCCGCCAGAGATAATTCTGACCTTCTTGCCCGCATAGCAATCAAATGTATTCCATTGCTCAACATAAGGCGATAAACCGCCCTGCTCATACCCGTCTAAAACACCTAAGACATAATCAATCAAGCGGCCTGCTAGCCTATTCCTGCCCATTGGTCCACCATAAGCCTTATGCATATCAACCCATGGTTGATCAATATCATTTGATGACACAGAGCTCATTTGGTAATTAATGCCTATACCAATAATAGCCGTATAGCTGCCTTGGCTCTCCCCCTGAATTTCCACTAAGATTCCGCCGAGTTTTTTGCCTTGCCATAAAATGTCATTTGGCCACTTTAAGCCATGTTCACCCAAACCCAACTCTTTTAACGTGTTACAAACGGCTACGCCACACGCCAAACTCAAACCTGACAACGCTGATATTCCACCCTTAAAATTCCATAAAAAAGAAACATAAAGATTTTGGCCATAGGGCGAAACCCAAGTTTTACCTAACCGGCCGCGCCCCATTGTTTGCATTTCCGCCATACAAATTGAGCCATTAAGTAACGACTTTAAACTGTGTTGCTGAGCGATATATTGATTCGTTGACTGACAGACATCAAGCACATCTAATTGAGCTAGTAACTTCCGTCTGTCCGCAGATATATTTGAAATAATACGCTGCTTGTCTAATAATTCAATCGATAGTTTTAGACGAGTGCCTTTACCTTTAACTGCATGAAATTCAAAACCTACTTTTTCTAAAGCTTTAAGGTAATTCCAAATAGATGCTCGGCTGACTTCTAACTCTTCGGCTAATTCTTGGCCAGAAAAAAAACGGCCATTGGCCATTCGTTTTATGATCGTTTTTTGGGCCGAAGACAGTTCCATGGAAAAAGCATAACAGCTTCAAACAAGCTACAGACAAAAGCCTGTTAAAAACAGGCTTTATTGGGCGTTATTCATTTTGATCGCGAATATCATTCATCTGTTTTTTAACTACATGACGAATTAATAAATCCCTATCCGCATCGTTCAACTGACTAAACTCCACAGCGACTCTAAATTGAGCACCTTCAGGCTTACAAGAAACAGTTTTTGAAAATGTTTTTATGCTCGCTAGCGACGGCATTAATATAAATTTAATTTCTACGCTTCCGCCAACATATAATGCCTCATCAGTGGTAAATGAAACACCTGACGCACTAATATTAACTGGCTGTTTGCTTTTAACAAATAACTCATCACTGTCCATCATCATGTGATGCGCTAACAAGTTGATTTTAGCTTCTATAAAAGAAAAGTAGCGCGCCATTTCGGGCGATTCTTTTTCGACATGACGAAAGTGTATGCGCGACACTTCATTCATTTTTTCCAATTCATTTGCCAACGATAATGACTCATTCCCAACTATCTTTAAACCTTCATTATCAGTTACTTCACCTTCATACACATGACGATAGCTTAAAGCCACCTCGTCATCAATTCTAAAAAAGCCTCTGCGTTCTTTGCCTTCCTGTTCACTCATTACTGTCTCACCACTTCTAAAATTGGATCATTTAAATCTTGCGGCATTTCACCCTGAATTAGAATGATTTCCACCCGCCTATTTTGTGCTCTATTTTCTGGCGTATCATTATCCACCAAAGGCACCGTGTCGGCATGCCCTTCAATAATCATCCGCTGTTCATCTACCGAACCATCGGCTAATAATGTCTGCACAACGGACACGGCTCGTGCCGCAGAAAGCTCCCAGTTTGAACGATATAAACCCGCCTTGATGGGAATATCATCGGTGTGTCCAGCTACGGTTACCGTACCCGTACTACCATTTACCACCGCTGTAATCTTATCCATAATCGGCAAGAACGCGGGGTTTAACTCAGCGCCTCCTGACGGGAACGAGCCATTCTCGTGAATTCTAATAATGACTCGAGCAAGGTCCGTTTCAACACTGACCATACTTTCCTCAATCTCCTCTATCATGAATTCTTTTATCTCTTCAGCCAGCTCTTTCGCTTCTTTAATTTTATTTTCAGTGGCCTCAACATACTCAGTCACAATTTGAGCTTTTGCTTCAATATCTTCCTGCTTTTGCGCCTGCTCTTGTTTTTTCTCTTCCGAATCAGCTTCAGAGTCTTTACCTAAAAATTCTTGTTCTGAATCGGTTGTTTGTTGGCGAACTATATCCAAAATAGTATGGTCTCCAGCGGCTGGGCTAAAGTGTTGAGCAACCACACTCGTTCCTTTGACAATTTCATAAACTGGAACCTCTCGTTGCACGCCAAACGCATCGTTTAACGATTCAGCCATTTTCTTGAAGCGGTTTGCATCCATCGTTGCCATTGATAACAGCAAAACGAAAAAGCACATTAGCAGTGACATTAAGTCAGCAAAAGTACCCATCCACGCAGGCAAGCCAGCTACGCACTTAGGACATTTTTCCTCATCCATGTGTATGCCTTACCATTCAGTTATTTTGCCTCTTCCGCATCACCAATAGCCCCGCGTTTGCTTTCTGGCAGGTAGGTTTTCAATAGCGTTTCTAAAACACGAGGGTTCATTCCTTCTTGGATGCTTTGCACTGTTTCAAGTATAAGCGCTTTGTTAACTCGCTCGTTGCGACAAATACCTTCTAATTTTGCAGCCATCGGTAACGCGAACGCATTCGCAATCACCGCGCCATATAATGTGGTTAAAAGCGCAACCGCCATTGCCGGCCCAATCGCAGCTGGGTCTGCCATATTAGCTAACATTTGCACAAGACCCACGAGCGTACCAATCATGCCCATCGCTGGCGCCATATCACCTACAGATTTCCACATATTCTGGCCGACTTCGTGACGCTCAATCGCTAGATTCATATCACGACTCAGCAGCTTTTGCACCATCGCCGCATCGTGACCATCAACACACAGACTCAACCCCCTCTTGAGAAACTCATTCTCAACTTCTTGGTCTTCAAGTGCCAACAAGCCATTTTTACGAGCAATATCGGATAACTCTACTGCTTTTTCAATTAAAGCGACGGGGTCGTCATTTCTATTCATAAACGCCTTAATGGCGACTTTAAATGAACCTAAAAATTCACTCAAAGAAATCTGCATCAACGTCACCATTAATGTCCCTATCACAACAATTCCCACCGAGGGTATGTCGACAAACATCATCACGTCGCCACCCGTTGCGATAGCGGCAATAATAATACCCAAACCACCCAGAAAACCTACCAGTGTTGCAATATCCAATGTTCTTCCTTTTTCAACTTTGATTATCGTCGGACATTACCGACGGACACATACTAAAACTCTAGCAGATAAAATGAATTTTTGAAGCCTACAAGCGAAATTAAACCACTTTTTATCCCCTAAGAGAACTTTACACTGGAGAAGGTTTTTTCAGGATCCGCAAAATGCGCGGAAAGAGCTAGTTTACTGCAGCAAAAAACTTTCGCGCAAAGTTATTCTCCCTAATAATAAAAAAGCCACCACCATGATAAATGGCGATGGCTTAAATAACTCATTTTAAGACACTGCCGTTACGCAAATGTCGCCTTCAACATATAAAAGAAGATGATGGCCAAAACACCACCAATAGGCAAGGTAATAACCCACGACATAAAGATGCCGCGCACCACATTCATATTGATGGATGAAATACCACGTGCCATACCTACGCCTAGCACAGCACCCACCATCGTATGCGTTGTTGAAATAGGTAGCCCCATACCGGAAGCAATTACAACGGTGGACGCCGCTGAAAGCGTGCAACAAAAACCACGACTTGGCGTTAGTTCGGTAATTTTAGTGCCGACTGTTTCCATTACTTTTCGGCCATACATCGCCAAGCCTAGAACAATACCCACACCACCAACAAACAATATCCAAATTGGCAGCGGGGAATTTTGTGATAACTCACCTGACTGAACAATACTATGAATTGCGGCTAATGGGCCAATCGCATTCGCCACATCGTTCGAGCCATGGGCAAACGCCATTGCACAGGCTGTCAGCACCATCAATGCACCAAATATTTTTTCCACATTAGCGTAATGGAAATCTTTGTCTGCATCTGGGTCAAACTTAACTCGGTTAACCATGTACTTACCTAAACAAGTAATTAGCACGCCACAAATAACCGCTGCACCCAGTGACTCGCCCATCGTCAAATCCAGCCCTACGTGTTTTAGCCCTTTCATAATGGTAACAAGTGCCAACACAAAACCCACTAAAAACACATAGTAATGTACATATTTTCTTGCGTTTTCTAATGGCTTATCTGTATCTAATATAACCTTTTGAATAGATCGGAACAGCATAAAAGAAAGAACACCCGCTAATAAGGGTGACGTAACCCA
>JAESRY010000004.1 GCA_016764415.1 Cycloclasticus sp.
GAGGCTGAGGCGGTAATTGGGGTAATACATCTGGTATTTCAGTCGCAGCATTAGGATAACGTCCCAGCAACACTTCTAATGACCTTAAAGTATCACGCCGAGATCCTTCAATGGCAAGTAGATCTTCATGGGCGATAGCTAAATCTCTACGCACCAGTGCAATATCGAGACCGGATGAAACATCATTGTCATATTTTAGCTGAGCAATACGCATGGTTTCGGTAAGAATCGAAACATTCTTGCGACTGATTTGGGATTGTTGCTTCGCCTCAATAACGTTCAGGTAGGTTTTCGCTATAGTGGCACTTAATGAATGTTGGGCATATACATAGTCTGCTTCAACGGATTGCGCACTAGCACTGGCGGCATCTACACCGGCCCGTAAGCGCCCCCAAACATCCATTTCCCAACTCGTGGCTAAACCGATATCGACGGTGTTAGTGGAGTGCCCACCCTTTGCAGTAAGAATCTTTATTGGAACGCTTATGGCGAGCCGGTGAACTCAGTACCACTGATTATTTAGTGCAGCTAAAACAATCACTTGATACACAAGCAAGCGCTATCGAGCAGAAAACACAACTTTGGCAATCTTGGACGCAGTGGCTTATTGCCTCTGGCGAAATAAACCAATGGCTAACAAACAACGACAACGTAACTGGTAACACCGCTACGCAGTCAGGCAACGGAGAATAACTATGAATATGAAAAAATCAGGACTCATCATCATGCTGTTAGTTTTATTAAACATCGGTAATAGCTATGCAGAAACCGAGCACGGACATGACAATAAAGCAGCTGGTTCAGAAGAACACAGCGGGCATGACGATGCAGATGAACATGGGGACGATCATGAAGAAGAAAATAGCGTGCGACTCAATGCAGATCAAAGAAAGACCTTAGACATTGTTATAAAAACACTTCAGTTTAGCCATGTTAATAGTGAAATCAGCGCGCCTGGGGAAATAACACTCAACGCTTATGCCACCAGTCAGGTTGTTTCGCGTATCAGCGCGCAAGTCGTTAAGCGTCATGCAAAATTGGGTGATGTGGTGGCTATTGACCAACCCCTTGTTACGTTGTCTAGCGTTGACATGGCGCAAGCCCAAGGTGACTTATTAGTCACAACACGTGAATGGAATCGCGTACGAAAACTAGGCCGCAAAGTTGTCTCTGGCGCGCGCTATGTACGGGCTAAGGTTGCTCATGAGCAAGCACTAGCAAAAGTACAAGCCTATGGAATGAGTCAACAAAAAATCGATGCGATGCTAAAAGGTGGTAAAGGTGTGTTAGCCAATGGTCGCTTTCAATTATTGGCACTTCAAAGCGGTACCGTCATACAGGATCAATTCACTTTAGGTGAACTGGTTGAACCGGGTCGCAGGTTGTTTGAAATCAGTGACGAAACATCATTGTGGGTGAATGCGCGTTTAACAGCAGAACAAGCATTGAATGTTCAAGTAGGTGCTGCTGCAAAAGTACTATTCAGGGATAGGGTGTTGAACGGGAAAGTGATTCAACGACATCATTCCCTTGATGAAACAACACGTACCATTGGTGTGCGTATTGAAATTATGAACCCTGATGATTTGCTTCACCCTGGTGTTTTTGTAGACACGAAAATTATATCGAATAGGTCTGAAAAAGCACTCTCCGTTCCTGCAGATGCTGTGCTTCGTAGCCCAGACGGTGACTGGATGGTCTTTGTAGAACATGAAGATAATGAGTTTGAACCGCAAGAAGTGGACGTTATCAGAACCAATAATGGCATCACCGTCATTGAAGGTATTAACGTGGGTGCTCGGGTCGTTATTCGTGGCGCTTTCTTTTTGCAATCAGAGTTAGCGAAAGCTGGCTTTGAAATACACAACCATTAAGGCGGCACCATGTTAAATAGAATCATTGATTTAGGCATCAATAATCGCCTATTGGTCGTATTATCGTTATTAGCTACCTTAGTAGGCGGCGTGTTAATTTTGCCATCGTTAAACCTTGATGCCTTYCCAGACGTCACYAATGTACAAGTRCAAATTAATACCGARGCACGWGGGCTAGCCTCTGAAGAAGTCGAACAACTCATCACCTTCCCYATCGAATCGGTGATGTATGCATTACCRGATGTTGAAGAAGTTCGCTCAATATCAAAAACTGGCTTATCTGTTATAACCGTTGTGTTTAARGAAGGCACRGATATATATTTTGCCCGGCAACTGGTTTTTCAACGTTTGCAATCAGCACGTGARCAAATYCCTGATGGTATTGGTACGCCAGAAATCGGGCCTAATACGTCTGGACTTGGTCAAGTATATCAATATATTTTGCGCGCTGATGACCCTGAAAAGTTCGATGCCATTGCCTTGCGAAGCCTTAATGACTGGGTGGTTAAACTGTTATTAATGCCTGTTGGTGGGGTAACAGAGGTGTTGTCGTTTGGTGGTGAGGTAAGGCAGTACCAAGTGCAAGTTAACCCACGTCAGTTATTGTCTTATAAATTAAGCATGAACGACATTGCCGAAGCCATTGAGCAAAATAACCGCAATGCGGGTGGTTGGTATTTAGACCGCGGCGCTGAACAATTGGTTATTCGTGGTGTTGGCTGGGTACGCAGTAACGAAGATGGGCTGCGTGATATTGGTAATATTCCACTGAAAAATATTGACGGTGTTTCGGTACGCGTTAGTGATGTTGCCAAGGTTAAGTTTGGCCCTGAAATTCGCCAAGGCGCAGTCACCATGTCGCGCCGCGATGCTGACGGTAAGCCTATTGCTATGGGTGAAGTCGTCGCAGGCATTGTGATGAAACGCCTAGGTGCTAATACCAAAGCAACAATTGATGGGATTAAGTCCCGCCTGCCAGCAATACGAACAGCGCTACCTGACGGGGTTAGTATTGAACCGTTTTATGATCAAGCAGACTTGGTTGACCAAGCTGTTAGCACCGTGACCTCCGCATTATTGCAAGCTTTTGTATTGATTATCATCGTGTTAATGCTGTTTTTAATGAACATCCGAGCTGCTTTTTTAGTGCTTATATCCATGCCTATTTCCGTCGGCTTAGCGCTGATGTTTATGGCCCACTGGGGTATTTCCGCCAACCTAATGTCGTTAGGTGGTTTGGCCATTGCTATCGGTATGATGGTCGATGGCTCGGTGGTGATGATGGAGAATATTTTTAGCCATTTAAGTAAGCCAGATAAGGAACATCACCAATATGCTCAAGAAGTACTAGCAGAAGGTGCGCCACACCCATACGACGCAGCTCATGATCGCGATGGAGTAGCACTTCGCATCCAAGAAGCGGCACGTGAAGTTGGTCGCCCTGTGTTTTTTGCGGTAATGATCATCATCATAGTATTCGCCCCGTTATTTACCTTGGAAGGGGTAGAAGGCAAGCTTTTCCAACCGATGGCTATTTCGATAGTTTTGGCTATGTTAGCCTCGCTATTGGTGGCGCTTATTATTGTGCCAGCTCTGGCAACCTACATGTTCCGTCAAGGTGTTAAAGAAAAAGATAATCCACTGATGGTGTTTTTTGATGGGCTTTACCGCCCTTTGTTATCAAGAGCTATAGGCGCACCGCGTAAAATCGTCATCAGCGCGGCTATCTTGTTTATTGGATCGCTAGTGATCGTGCCATTTTTAGGCACAGAATTTGTGCCCGAATTAGAAGAAGGCACATTAAATATTCGCGTCACTCTAGCCCCTTCATCTAGCCTGGCAACCTCTTTAGATATTGCATCTAAGCTGGAAGAGCAGTTGATGACCTTCCCTGAGGTTTTGTACGTTTCAAGCCGCGCCGGTCGGGCTGAAATTGGTGGTGACCCAGAACCCGTCTCTAATGTTGAGATTTTTGTAGGGCTTAAACCTGTCAGCGATTGGACGAGCGCTTTTAATCGCCAAGAACTACAAAAGCTAATGGAAAAAAAGATGTCTGTACACCCGGGGTTACTACTGTCGTTCTCCCAACCTATTGCCACGCGTGTGGATGAGTTACTGTCTGGCGTTAAAGCACAGCTAGCTATTAAATTATTTGGCCCAGACTTAGCAATATTAGCAAGTACAGGCAAAAAAATTGAATCCTTAGTGCGTAAAATTGATGGTACGCGTGGCGTGGAAATGGAGCAAATTGCTGGTGAAGCACAACTTGCAATCCGCCCTAATAGAGATGCGTTAGCGCGTTACGGCATTCCAGTTTCACAGGTAATGGATTTGGTTGCCAATTCAATTGGAGGGTTAAATGCTGGGCAAGTCATCAATGGCAATGAGCGTTACGACATTACGATACGTTTGGCTTCAAACCATCGCGATAGCGTAGAAGCCATTCAAAATATCACCTTGCAAGCACCCAATGGGGCATGGGTGCGGTTAGCGGATGTTGCACAAGTACAAATTGAATCAGGGCCACCACAAATACGTCGTGACGATGTTCAGCGGCGCGTTGTTATTCAGTCTAATGTAGAAGGTCGTGACATGGGTGGCTTAGTTGCTGAGATTCAACAGAAAATCAACGATGAGATTGACTTGCCGGCAGGCTACACCGTCGTTTTTGGTGGACAGTTTGAAAACCAACAACGTGCCCAAGATAAATTAATGATTGTGGTCCCGGTTTCATTGGGTCTAATATTTTTAATGTTATATTTTGCTTTCAATTCAGTGGGGCAATCATTGCTAATTATGTTGAATGTCCCGTTGGCGATGATTGGTGGTATTGTCGCGTTATTCATCTCAGGGCAGTACCTTTCAGTTCCTGGTTCAATTGGCTTTATCGCGCTATTTGGTGTTGCTGTTTTGAACGGTGTGGTGATGATTAATGCCATTAATCAACGAATAAGTGATGGCCTAACGACAGAGCGAGCTGTTTTTGAGGGCGCGGTTTCACGCTTGCGACCTGTATTAATAACCGCTGCGACAACAGCTCTTGGGCTAATCCCCATGTTATTAGCAACCGGTATTGGTTCAGAAGTTCAACGCCCGCTCGCAACCGTTGTTGTCGGTGGTTTGTTCTCGGCAACATTATTAACACTGGTGGTAATACCTGCGTTATATTCATTTTTTTCAAGGCAACATAATCAGCAATAGGAGAAAAAATGGCCGGGTGTGATAGTTGCTCTAGCGACAACATAGAAAAAGCAGCAAAGCAGCAAAGACGGGTATTAATCATCGTCTTGTTGATTAATGCCACGATGTTTTTTGTAGAGTTTAGTGCCGGGCTTATTAGCCATTCAACGGCATTAATGGCGGACTCGCTAGATATGCTGGCCGATGCATTGGTGTATGCTCTAGGGTTATTTGCTCTGGGGCGTGCTGCGTATTGGAAAAACCGTGCGGCGCTCACCAGCGGTATTTTTCAGATGATATTAGGTCTGGGTATTCTCATTCAACCCATCTATTTACTGAGTACGAATAATGTGCCAGATGCTTTTAATATGGGTGTGTTTGGCTTGTTAGCGCTGGTGGCAAACACCGTTTCATTCTTTCTTTTAATGGCCTACAAAGATGGCGATATTAATATGCGTGCGACGTGGGTTTGTACGCGTAACGATATGATTAATAATGTAGGTGTATTAATTGCGGCTGTGCTTGTTTATTGGCTCTCATCGCCGTTGCCGGATATTATTATTGGTCTTGTTATTGCCGCAATTATTATTCGTTCGGCTTGGGGTGTGATTGGTGAGGCGAGAAAAAGCCTTTAGTTTTGATTGGTAAATTTTACCCTTCAATAGTTTAATAAAGCTTTTGTGTGGTGTGCTGTTTTTCTGATTTAGTCTAGAGATATAAAAAACCCCAGTTGTTACTGGGGTTTTTTATTTTGCAGTTACTCGGTTGAGTTTTCAGGCGGTTTAGTTGGGCTCGCCTCTTTAGTCACGGATTCTTTTTGAACGGCTGGCGCAACCTTTTTAGGCGTTTCTTTAACGGCTGTTGGTTTAGCTGTTGTTTCAACGGAGCTTTCATTAGTTGTAACTGCGTTAGGTTTGCTATCAGCCTGCGAATTACGTCTTCTACGACGAGGATGCCTAACAGAAGGTTTTTTAGCCGTTTCCTCTGTATTAGGGCTCTTTGCTGAAGAGGCTTCTGGTTTTTTATCAACTACAGCTGCTTGAGCAACTGGTTCAGGCTTCTTTTCAACTGTAGGCGCTGGTTGAGCAACTGGTTCTGGCTTCCTTTCAACCGTAGGTACTTGTTGAGCAGCAGGCTCTGACTTTTTATCCACCGTAGCAGCTTTTTGAGTAGCAGGTTCTGACTTCGTGTCAACTGTAGGAGCTTGTTGAACAGCTGGTTCAGGCTTCTTTTCAACTGCTGGCGTTACTTGTGATGTAGCTTGCTCTGATTTATTGATAGGCTGCTGCTTAACAGCCGTGTTTGCATCTTGTGATGTTTGCGTTGCTGAAGCATTATCAATGTTACTTGTTTTGTTTTCAGGTGCTTTACGAGGCCTTCTACGTCTGCGTGACCGTGTTGGTTTATCTCCTTCGGTTACAGCAGGCTTAGCTTGCTCATTATTGGCCAGTTGGCTTTTTTGAGGTTGCGGCTTTTTTTGTTCAACTTTATTTACATTTTGCTGTTGGTTATCAGTCTTTTTTTGTTGGCCTTGTTGACCACCTTGTTTTTGTTGCTGACTATTCCTGTTTCTATTCCTGTTTCTATTTCTGTTTTGCCCTTCGCCTTGATTTGAGCGTTGCTGGCGGTTTTGTTGAGGCCTTTTGTTGTTACTTCTTTTAGGTTGCTCTTTTTTCGTTTCTTCTTTTTCAGTTGAAGGAATAATTTTATTGATAAGGCGTTTGAAAAAGCCAGCTTCAGTCGCGGTTTCTATTGGAGCCGGAGCAGGGCGCTGAGTCGTTGGCATTACATTTTGCACAACTGCTTTTTGTTGCTGAACTGGTTCGCGTTGATACGGTTTCGGTTCGCGCTTGTCTTCGTGTGGTGCACGTTCGTGACTGGCGGCCGTATCGTCTTTTACTTCTTTGGCACGTATTCGTTCAATTTCATAATGTGGCGTTTCTAAATGTTTATTAGGAACAACAACAATATGCACTTTATGGTTTTTTTCAATCTCTTCAACTTCTGAACGTTTTTCATTCAGAACGAAGGTTGCGCAATCGATAGGTAGTTGAACAACAACTCGAGCTGTATGCTCTTTCATTGCTTCCTCTTCTAATATGCGAATGACTGATAATGACAGTGATTCAACGCTACGAATAGTGCCTTGACCGTGACAGCGAGGGCAAACAGGTAAGCTAGATTCTGTCAGCGATGAATGAATACGCTGGCGTGACATTTCAAGCAAGCCAAAGCGAGATATTCGGCTAAATTGAATGCGTGCCCGGTCATGTTTCATGGCTTCTTTAATGCGGGTCTCGACCATGCGTTGGTTTTTACTAGGGCCCATATCGATGAAATCGATAACGAATAAGCCGCCTAAATCACGAATACGCAACTGTCTGGCTATTTCATCAGCGGCTTCTAAATTAGTGTTTAAAGCGGTGGACTCAAAGTCGACACCTTTAGTGGCGCGTGCTGAGTTAATATCGATTGATGTTAGCGCTTCGGTTGGGTCAACAACAATAGAGCCACCTGATGGCAGTGGTACTTCGCGGCCATAAGCGGTTTCAATTTGGCTTTCGATTTGGTAACGAGTAAACAGAGGCACAGGGTCTTTGTATAACTTAACGCGCGATAAATATTGCGGCATGATTTGCTGCATAAAATCGTGTGCCAAATTGTAAGAAGACTCGCTGTCTATCAATACTTCATCGATATCTGCTCGTAAATAATCACGAATAGAGCGTATGACAAAGTTGCTTTCTTGGAAGATTAAATAAGGTGCTTTACGATCTGCAGATGCGCGACTAATAGCGTCCCATAAGTGGGTAAGGTAGTTTAAATCCCATTGCAGCTCTTCTACAGATTTACCAACACCAGCAGTACGCACGATAAGGCCAACTGATTCGGGGATGTCGAGTTGATCGAGGACTTCGCGAAGTTCTGAGCGGTTATCACCGTCTATCCGACGTGAAATACCACCTGCGCCTGGGTTGTCAGGCATTAGCACTAAATAGCTACCAGCTAAGCTGACTTGTGTAGTAAGCGCTGCGCCTTTGTTGCCGCGTTCTTCTTTTTCGACTTGAACAACAATCTCAAGACCTTCTTTAATGTGATCATTGTTGTCAATTCTGTGTGTGTCCAAGCCAATGGCTAGACCTGTGATTTCTTTGAAGGGTAGGAAGCCATGGCGATCTTCACCATAGTCTACAAAGACAGCTTCTAAACTACGTTCTACGCGGGTTATAACCCCTTTGTAGATATTTGATTTTTTTTGTTCTCTTGCGGGGACCTCTATATCAAGGTCATAAAGTTTTTGTCCATCGACTAGAGCAACTCGCAGTTCTTCGCTGTGAGTTGCATTGATTAGCATTCTTTTCATTGTGTTCTTTTCCTGATGCCGCATAGTGCACAGAAATAATAGGGCTGTGAGAGAGAGTACGTTGTTTCATTTATTAATTATGTGTCTTTGAATATTCTTTTTTTTTTAAAAAGTAAATCGTTTCTCACTAGGTAGACATTGACGTTAAGTAAGTTTGTTAGGCTTGCGTTCTTAATGTAATGTCCGTATTAAATTCTGTTTTTTAGGGCAATTTGTAAATAGCTCATCTTGGGTTGAGCAAATAAAACCCGTTTGAATGTCAGCGTTTAACTGATGCATTCAGATTCTGTTGTAAAGGCTGATAAAACGTTTTCCAGCCTTAAGTAAACTCATCTCCAAATGGAGATGCAGTAATTAAACGATGGATAGCTTTGCTAATTAACAACCGTTATTATGATTACCGCGCTCAAAAGTCTTTAATATATGGCTCTTGAATGGCCCCGACTATAGCAAGTAAAGCAAGCAACATCAATTAGATAACGGTTTAAGTTAAAATTTTATGAAAACACAGTCATATGACCAAGTTCGTTATGTCGAAATTGATGAGAATGCTGAAGGGCAGCGATTAGATAATTTCCTAATTACGCAACTCAAGGGAGTGCCTAAAGGGCATATCTACAAAATTATTCGTCGTGGTGAAGTTAGAATTAATAAAGGTCGAGCAAAAAATGTTTATCGCCTAAAGCTCAACGACATGGTTAGGATTCCTCCTGTGAAAGTTGATGAGAATAAGGCTTCAGTGCCCGCTAAGTGGATCAGAGAGAGTCTTAAACAACGTGTTATCCATGAAGATGATGATTTGCTTGTTCTCAATAAGCCATCGGGGCTTGCGGTTCATGGTGGAACGGCTAATTCTCTCGGCGTTATTGAAGCATTGCGTTTTTTGCATCCGGATGAAAAATATTTAGAGCTGGTACACCGTTTAGATAAAGCCACGTCCGGTTGTTTGTTGATTGCAAAAAACAGAAAAATGTTGAATGGCCTACAAACGTTATTGCGTAACAGAACCGTTTCTAAAACATATACCGCACTGCTATGCGGTAATATCCACCAGCAATCGATGATCGTAAAAGCACCTTTGGAAAAACGCACTTTAGATAGTGGGGAACACCGTGTGCGCGTCCACCCTGAGGGTAAAAAGTCAGAAACTGGTTTTAAGAAAATAGCATCGTATAAAAATGCTACCTTGGTTTTAGCATCACCGAAGACGGGGCGTACGCATCAAATTAGGGTGCATGCTAAACACTTAGGGCATCCAATCGCTGGAGATGAGCGTTATTCAACGCCTTCTCAGTATAGGAATTACAAAGACAGGGGTTTGAAAAGACTCTTTTTACACGCCACTCGACTCGAGTTTATTCATCCCTTAACCGATGAGCCAATGTGCTTTGAAGCGGATTTAGATGATGAACTTAAGCTATTTCTGAAGACGCTATGATTGCAGACTATGACTTAATTGTGTTTGATTGGGATGGGACGATCGTTGATTCAATTGATTGGATTGTCGATTGTATCAGGCAAGTTTCAGAACAAGAAAATTTAGATAAGCCATCTAAACAAGCTTGCAAGGACATTATCGGCTTGAGTTTAACAAATGCGATGTTGACACTTTTTCCTGGTATTACAGAAGAAACTAAAATTTCTATGGTCAATTCATACAGAAAAAACTATTTAGCTAAGCCGATTACAACCAAGGATGCATTTTTAGATGCGTTGCCTGTTTTAGAGAATTTGAAAAACAAAAGAAAAATACTGGCAGTGGCAACTGGTAAAGGGCAAGCGGGTTTAGATAGGGGGCTAGATGGAACGAATCTTCGAGTATTTTTCGACCATTTAAGGTGTGCTGATACAGTGAAATCCAAGCCTAGTCCACATATGCTTTTTGATATCATGAAGGAAGCTCATATAGCGCCAGAAAAGACAGTCATGATTGGTGATTCGACGTTGGATTTGAAGATGGCAAATAACGCAGGCGTTGCGAGCATTGGAGTAACAACGGGCGCGCATTCACGCGAGATGCTTAGTGAGTACGCGCCAATTGCATGTATAAATAATTTAATGGAATTAATTGAGAGGTAAAAATGGCATTGTTTAGTAAAGATAAGTTGGTACAAACTGATCAGCATTGGGAGCGTTCGGTGTTGGAGAAGGTGGCTCTGGCCTCTGTTAACGAGCAAAAAAGATCTCGACGTTGGAGCATCTTTTTTAAATTGCTGTTTGTTGCTTATATTGTCGTTATCACGGGCTTAACTATGTCACCACTGGGTGATGGCCCCTCAATGTCTAAGGGGCCGCATACTGCAGTCGTAGATATTCGCGGGATTATTATGTCGGGTGCAGAAGCCAATGCTGACTCCATTATTGAGAGTATGCAAAATGCAGTAAACGACCCAAATACTAAAGGTTTGATATTGAGGATAAACACGCCTGGGGGTAGTCCTGTGCAGTCGAGTTATATCTATAAGGCCATCGTCGATATTCGTAAGAACAATCCAGATATCCCAGTTCATGCTGTTGTTGAGGATTTGTGTGCATCTGGTGGTTATTACATCGCTTCTGCAGTCGATAAAATTTACGTTAATGAATCAAGTATTGTGGGATCAATAGGTGTTGTTATGAATGGCTTTGGCTTTACTGAAGCAATGAAAACATTGGGCGTAGAGCGTAGGCTATACACAGCGGGTGCACATAAGGGTTTCTTGGATCCATTTTCTGATGTGAATTCTAATGAAAAAGCACACGTTCAAAGCATGCTGAATGATATTCACCAAGAATTTATTCAAGCGGTGAAAGACGGTCGAGGTGAGCGATTGAAAGATAATCCTGATTTATTTACTGGCCTCGTTTGGGCTGGGGTAGAAAGTGTTCAACTCGGTTTAACCGATGGCATTGGCAATGTGCAATCCGTCGCTAAAAATGAAATTGGCGAAGAGAAAATAGTGGATTTCACTGCTGAACAACCATTCATTGAAAAATTGGCTAAAAGTATGGGTGCAGCCACGGCTAATTTTGTTTCGAATTTATCTACAATGAGTAGCCATCAAGTTTTTTAAGGTAAATGCCATGGAGTCTATTCAGCTACAATTCATAGGAGCGGATTAAACTAAATACCAATATGATTATGCAACTAAAAACAACAGTACTTATTATCATTTTGTTAACGGGTACAGTCTTTGCTACGAATGCTCTGGCCTGTGATACGGAAATAATTTTGGCTGAAGCTGAGCTTGTAACCTTAGACCAAGCAGTGAACCAAGTTAAGCGCAGACAGAAAGGCAAAGTGCTTGGAGCTGAAACGCTTCAAGAAGATGGGGCGCCCGTTCATGTCATTAAGATTTTGACAAAAAAAGGCCACGTTAAAAAAATTCGAGTTAATACGAGACGGAACAACTAGATTCGAGAATAGCCAAAAGGATTTAATATGCGAGTACTTGTTGTCGAAGACGACCAAACGTTGCAAGAGCAATTGCAGAGTAGCTTGACCAAAAAGGGGTTTGCTGTTGATGCAGTAGGGACTGGGCAAGACGCTTTATATTTCGGTGCCGAGTTCCCGATTGATGTGTCCATTGTTGATTTGGGTTTGCCCGATATGTCGGGTATGGACGTTATTAAGCAGCTTAGAGCCCAAGACATAAACTTTCCAATACTTATTTTAACCGCTAGAACTCGCTGGGAAGAGAAGGTTGCAGGGCTTGAAGCTGGGGCTGATGACTACCTTGAGAAACCTTTCCATACCGAAGAGCTGTTAGCGCGTATGAATGCGTTGATACGCCGTTCGGCTGGTGTTGCAACGCCTCAATTAGTATGCGGAGCGATAACAATGGATACGAGTGCGCAACAAGTTGTTGTTGACGGAACGCCAGTCGAGCTAACAGCATATGAATACAAAATGCTTGAATACATGATGTTACATTCGGGACGAGTTATTTCTAAAACTGAAATTACTGAGCACATTTACGATCAAGATTTTGATCGTGACAGTAATGTGATTGAAGTTTTTGTTGGCAGGTTGCGGAAAAAACTAGACCCTGATAATCAACATAAACCGATAGAAACGCTGCGGGGAAGGGGTTATCGTTTTTCTATTCCTCTTAATGCGTAAAGACTTATAGCTTTTAGTTATGAATAGCAGTATTCAATATCGACTGATTGTTTCTGCGAGTGTCGTACTGGTGTTTTTCCTTAGCCTTGCTGGGTTTATTTTAGATGCGGCGTATCAAAAAGGCGCACAGAACGCCTTAAATGAGCGTCTTCAAATTCACTTGTATTCTATTTTAGCCAAAGCAGAGCTGAGTAAAAACAATCGTCTTGTCTTACCGGCAGGACTTTCTGAGCCGCGTTTCGCTCAAATAGATTCGGGTCTCTATGCGTATGTTTTTAATCAAAATGGTGATGCAGTTTGGCGTAGTTCATCCTCAACGGGAGAAAAAGTTACTACGGTTGAAAGTTTAAACGCGGGGCAAAAAACTTATATTCAAAGAGCGTCCAATGACCACTCATGGCTTGAGCTACATTACAAAGCGGTTTTGGAAAATTCATTTAAACAGAGCACTACGTTTGAATTTGTCATCATCGAATCAACTAGAGGCGTGGATAGCCAAGTTTCAGGTTTCCGTTCTGTTTTATGGAAATGGTTAGGTGGCATTGGTCTTTTGTTGATAGTTGTTCAATATTTTATTATCAGAAAGAGCCTGCAACCGTTGAGGGATATAGTTGCTGATTTGGAGGGCATTCATCGAGGCGACTCTCAATTATTAGTAAATCACTACAGCGATGAGCTTAAAGATATAGCAAATACGCTCAATGATTTAATCTCAAATGAACGTACGCATTTGCAACGCTATAGAAATACCTTGGCGGATTTAGCACATAGTTTAAAAACGCCACTTTCAATTTTAACGGGGCTTTATGATCAGGCTGAACTGAACCCTGGTGATATAAAAACATTAGCAATTCAAACAAATCAAATGCAGCAACTGGTGGATTATCAGTTGCAAAAAGCGGCGGTAAAAGGGCATCAAACGTTATCTGCGCCTTTACAGCTTCACCCTATCGTCGAACAAATTAAAAACTCCTTGGATAAGGTTTATCTAAGTAAAACGTTGAATGTTACGTTAAGCGTTGATACTGCTCTTAAATTTAACGCCGAAAAAGGTGATATGTTCGAGCTGTTTGGTAATTTATTAGACAACGCTTATAAATGGGCTAAAAGTACAGTGAGCGTCAGTGTAAAACCTTTCAGTGAGGATGAAAAATCGGGCATCCAAATTATTATAGAAGACGATGGTCCTGGCATTTCGAATGATGAGTTAACGAACGTTCTTGAACGGGGTATTCGAGCAGATGAAACGGTACAAGGGCATGGAATAGGGCTCGCCGTTGTTAAGGAATTAGTGACGCAATATAAAGGGACTTTAAGTTCGCAAAAAAGCGCATCAGGCGGGCAGAAGTGGGTGGTTTTTTTATCTGGAAAAACAAGTTAGCGCAATGTTCTAATGGCTAGAGTGTTTTTATAAGCTGATTTATTTGGCTTTTAACTTGCCCTTGCCGATCGTATGTTAATTCGGAAAACCGAATGGTTTCTTGCTGAATGCACAATAGCGTTGTGCACCGTGTGCCGTAATCTTCACCTTGTATAAAGGCAGGGGATAAAAAGCGTTCGAATTCAATACCTACACCCGTATCAGGTAATAAATCATCAGCAGGCCTTTGCGTTGACTGCATTATTTTAGCTAATGAATTCGTGCCCATTTCATTTTTGTTTAATGCCTGTTGTAACTGGGATTTGGCCTGGGTTAATTTTGGCCATGGAGTGTCCATTGTTGAATTGCTAAGACCGTGAAAGCCCGCTGTTACTTTTTGCGTTTTATGTGAGTCGTTTGAGTAGTGCCAAAGCCCCGTATCATCCATGAGTAATAAATTGAATAAGTTGTATTCGTTGTCATGTGTTTTTAATGCGTTTAAATATTCAGAAGCTGGTCTGGGTTGAGATAAATAATCACTAATTAATTTGCCTCTAGATTTCTTGTCAGGGTCGTTGTAAGGAGGTTTGCGTATATTGGTGACAACTGCAAGCCGACCAGAACGGTCGACACTCAGCCAGCTGCCGTTACTAAGCTTGTCTATGCCGCCAAAAATATGCGTTTGTGTTTGCCAGTAATCTGCGGCTATAGCTTCACGTTTATGATATTCATCTCGATTAGCAAGAAGGATTAATTTATCGGGTGATTCCGGCTGGTATTTAAAGACAATTAGACACATTTGAATATAAAACACCTTCTTGTTATGCCTGTCAATTTTAAGCGTAAAATGATAGAATTACAGGCTGAATTTATTGGTTTTGCTTGTCTAAAGCCTCATTTTTAATCCTAGGAGTGCCCTGTGTTAGAAGAATACCGTAAACATGTAGAAGAACGTGCCGCCATTGGCATTGTCCCTAAACCTTTAAATGCCGATCAAGTGGCTGGCCTTGTTGAATTATTAAAAGCGCCTCCAGCGGGCGAAGAAGAATTCTTACTCAACTTAATTACTAACCGTGTGCCGGCCGGTGTGGATGAAGCTGCTTATGTTAAAGCAGGCTACTTAGCTGCTATTACAACAGGTGAAGCATCGTCTCCTTTGATTGATGCAACAAGAGCAACCGAATTATTAGGCACGATGTTAGGCGGATATAACATCATGCCGCTGGTTAATCTTCTTGATAATGCAGAATTGGCTGACACAGCGGCTGATCAACTGTCACATATTTTATTAGTGTTTGATGCATTTCATGACATTAAAGAAAAAGCAGATGCGGGTAATGCTGCAGCTAAACGTGTTATTCAATCTTGGGCAGATGCCGAGTGGTTTACAAGCAAACCTGCGCTAGCTAAAAAACTAACGGTTAAAGTATTTGAAGTCACTGGCGAAACAAACACAGATGACTTGTCTCCAGCGCCCGATGCTTGGTCACGTCCAGATATTCCATTGCATGCTTTAGCAATGCTTAAAATTCCACGTGAAGGCATTACGCCAGATGTTCCTGGTGAAATAGGCCCTATCGTACAAATTGCAGACATGGAAAAAGACGGCATTCCATTAGCATATGTTGGCGATGTTGTTGGTACTGGTTCTTCACGTAAATCAGCCACTAACTCCGTTTTATGGTTCATGGGTGATGATATTCCGTACATCCCTAATAAACGTGGTGGTGGTATTTGTATTGGTAATAAAATCGCGCCTATTTTCTTCAACACAATGGAAGATTCGGGTGCATTGCCGATTGAAATGGATGTATCTAAATTCGGCATGAACGACGTTATCGATATTTACCCATATGATGGCAAAGTAACTAAAAGTGGAACAGATGAAGTTTTATCTGAGTTCGCACTAAAATCAAACGTATTATTGGATGAAGTTCAAGCGGGCGGCCGTATTCCTTTAATCATTGGTCGTGGTTTAACATTACGTGCACGTACAGCTCTTGGTTTAGATGGATCTGATGTATTCCGTACACCAGAGGAACACAAAGACAGCGGTAAAGGCTATACATTGGCTCAAAAAATGGTCGGTAAAGCATGCGGCGTTGAAGGTATAAGAGCAGGTGTTTACTGCGAACCTCATATGACAACGGTTGGTTCACAAGATACAACTGGCCCAATGACTCGCGATGAATTGAAAGATTTGGCTTGTCTTGGCTTTTCAGCAGACTTGGTTATGCAGTCTTTTTG
>JAESRY010000168.1 GCA_016764415.1 Cycloclasticus sp.
GCCCACCACAGCCGCAGTAATAACCGCCAGTGTTAACTTATTGGTCGGTTTAATTTTTTATGTGGTGTACCGAAAGCGCATTCGCTTAGGTGTCTGGGTGGTCGGTGCGCACCTTCTGGTGGCGGCAATTATTGCCGTGGTGGCCGTCAACGGCACCGATTGGGACAACGCCATGGAAGACTTATTATATAAAGACAAAGTAATTTTTAGTTACAACACCCAATATCAGCATGTGACCATTACCGAGCGCATTATGGACCCTGCTAAGCCAAAAATTATTTCAATGTTCATTAATGGCCGCTCACAATTTGCCAGCAACGATGAAATGATTTACCACGCCATGTTAGTGGCTCCGGTGATGCACGCCGCCGCTCGCCATGASAATATTTTAATCATCGGCGGTGGYGATGGYTTGGCKTTACGCGACGTATTACGTTGGCAGCCGMAAACCGTKGAGTTGTTGGATATTGATGYGGCCATWGTTGAGTTTTTTACCGCACCGYATAGTAAAGACGGAAAAATCATCAACCAACCATTACTGGATTTAAATCAACKCGCCTTCAGTGATCCWCGGGTACACACCCGCTTTGGCGATGCCTTTATTAAGGTAGATGAACTTATCCAGCAACAAAAACTATACGATGTGATTATTGTCGACTTGCCCGACCCCAGYCACCCAGATCTGAATAAATTATATTCCGCACGGTTTTATGCCAAGTTGAAAATTTTATTGGCCGGTGACGGCGCTATGGTRGTGCAATCCACCTCCCCTTATCACGCTAAAAACACGTTTTTATCYATCGGWAARACGGTRMARTATGCMGGCTTTATGCATGTCGAGCAGTATCATCATAATGTACCCAGCTTTGGCGAATGGGGCTGGACCATTGCCACTACCAATGGTATCTCGGCGCGAGCACGACTCGCACAACAAGACCGYYTRCAAGTGAACGATGGCTGGTCTACACARGGTGTTTTATTRGCGGCATTTGAGTTTAGCCAACACTTTTTTGATAGCCTGRAMAATATAAAAGTAAACAGAATCAATAATCAAGCGGCATACCAATACCACAARGCGGATTGGGAAAAGCAACAAGGCATCTACATTATTGACAATAAAACATCGAAAAAYAATTGACATATTATGTCGCTTTGACATAATATGTCKTAACCTTGGGTATTGGAGAARATATGAGTAATGAAACACTAGAACAATTRATGRCGAGTTTAGCTGASAAWAAATTATCCGATGGCGCTCAGCTATCGATTGAAATGTTCGATGGTGAMAATACGGTAGCCTGCATCAAAGTAGAAGACCGAGAAGAGTTCCCCATTTACATGACCGTCGATGAAGGACAGATACTGTGCATCAGTTATCTATTCGGYGATGAYCAGGTGAAYCCAGATAAACGCGCMGCGATGGCCGAAGCCATGTTGATTATGAATGTTTCGATTCCATTATCGGCGTTTTCTAAAATTGGTGATCAATATATTATGTTTGGTGCGCTATCGCCMAAATCCAGTATTGATGAGTTATTACACGAAATTGAACTGCTYAGTGACAATGTTTTAGAAGCCATTGAAGCGGTATCCGATTATTTAACARAGGCGGTATAAACCATGAGTATATTTAGAAAATTATTAACCGCTGTACGCGGCGGCGCAACAGAAGTGGGTGAATCAATTGTTGATTCGCAGGCGATTCGCATCCTAGAACAGGAATTACGCGATTCTAAAAAAGCACTGAATGATGCAAAAACCGGCCTAACATCGATTATGGCTGAAAAGATGGGCGTTGMTCGTAAAGTRAAAGAYCTCWCTGCAAAAATTAGCGAACATGAAACTTACGCCACACAAGCAATGGACAAAGGCGATGAAGGTTTAGCGCTGGATGTAGCCAACAAAATTGCTGAATTTGAACATGAGCTGACCATTCAACAAGGCATATTGGATGGCTATGAAACCAAAGTAAGCAGCTTGAAAAAAATGATTACCCAAAGCGAACGCAATATCCAAGCGATGGACCGTGAAGTATCGGTGGTTAAAACCACCGCGAAGGTGCAAAAAGCYAATGACTTAGCCAGCGCTAAATTTTCAGGTTCAAATTCATCTTTACGCAGCGCAACGGATTCAYTGGAACGCATCAAGGCACGTCAACARAAACGTGAAGATCAAGCATCCGCAGCAATGGAYCTRGAGTCRGAAACSAGTGGTGATGATTTGCAGGCRCGGCTGAAAAATGCAGGYATCGTKGAYTCGGCAAGTTCAGGCTCATCGGTTCTAGATCGCTTGAAAAAACGCAAAGCGAAGAGTTAACCTTGGGACTGTTTAAGTCAATATTTGGTGGTGGCGAYAARTCGCCAYCTRCRCGCAGTATTGAATCCCCCCAAGATCTTAAACTGGGGGATATGCTRAAAATGGAATTTGCCGAACAAACGCTGATATCCGGACAAACWTTAAAAGTGTCTGARCAAGTGTTTTAYGATCTCAGYCCGGTGGAAAACTGTAAAGCAGTGTCYATTATGCAGGGYGCARATCAGCGAGTTYWTATWTCCACCAGCACGGTAAACCCTGAGCGACCACTGGAAGTRGCTGTGTCGATATTGCCTGAAAAAGTATTTGAAATTTTTARTCGTRAYCAGTTTGTGGCTATTTTTGASGAACCGGAYAAYACCGATCACCGCCTTARYTGCAAAGCCAATGTMGCGTTAAATGARTTACAGGGGTTTGTCGGTAAGACGTATTTTCAGGARCGCACCAACGAAGCCTACCGCAGCACAAAGGACGGCCGTGAAAAAACATTGCAGGAAACYGATTGGGCAGGCTTTGATTATAAATTAATGGTCAGCGATGACCGYTGCYATGCGCTACGCATTGAAGTATTTGAYGGTGGTCGTACCGATGTYTATTTAATCGCKTATTTAGCRCTCAATAAAATAGAAGARTATTGGCCCGCCTAGTGCCKTTATNAAAAGATGATTGCAAAGAAAAAARTTCCTAGYRCTTGGTCCCAGTCTGAYAAAAGTATTCGTGCRGTTCAGGTTATATTTGAATTAGGCCTAGARCARTCCAAAATATTGCGCATCAACGCTATTAAACAGRATTTRAGTCCCTCGGATTACATTCGTGAAATAGTCGGTTTGCCGCGTAAAAAACCYATRCGGCCTAGGCTCAGTATTAGCYTGTCGMKRGAAGACTATAAAATACTCGCYCAACGCTACCAGTTAACCGCGGATAAAAAAGAGCARATWCGCGARAAAATAAAAGYCGARTTAGTCAACGCCACMAAAAARTGAYGGYRCYGYAAGAYGRCATTAAAAACATAGGGACTTTAAAGAKATATCTGTTACGCTRAATTAATATAAAAGGCCGATAATAATCANNCCCCCATGTATTCGATATTACGCTATTTYKCAAGACGGCAAAACCAACTAAAACACAGCGTACAACATAACTTATTTCATTCGATTGTAAATTCCTGCGYACTGTTAACGCTTATTTTTATATTACACACCGGCTTGATGGTGCATTACGAAAATTTAAGCCTAGGGGATGCGATTTGGTTAACGTTGACCACCGCCACCACCGTCGGTTATGGGGATATATCSGCCAGCACCACWGAAGGRCGTACKGCCACCATTATTYTAATTTATCTGGGCGGCATCTTTATACTGGCTAAAGTGGTYGGYGATTATTTTGATTATCGCCTTGCCGTRCGAGATAAAAAAACCAAAGGTCWMTGGAGTTGGGAAATGAAGAATCATATCGTTATTTTAAACAGCCCCWCACATACTGGTGGGCGTTATTTACAACGGCTAATCAAACAGTTCCGAGCGTCAGAGAATTATAAAGACACCGATATTTACTTGTTAACGCGACAATTCCCACAGCGATTGCCTGATTTYATTACCCAACTYGRMAAYGTHGTGCAYTACAGYGGMARCCCCAGTAATCCACARGATTTAGAGGCGGTTTGTGTRRCDCAGGCCAGTGAYGTGATTGTGCTGACCAAAGATGAAAACGATGAAAGTTCAGATGGGCGAACCTTTGATATTTTGCATCGCTTAAAAGATTTAAACGTCAACGCCACGATTCTGGCCGAATGTGTTGAAGATAGCAATCGCCAGCGCTTAGAAGACGCCGGAGCCAACATTGTGATACGGCCCATTCGTGCGTACCCTGAAATGATTGTRCGCGCCTTTGATGCGCCSGGYTCAGAACGCATTATYGAAAACATGTTCAACAGTGAAAATGATGAATACCGSCGTTACGATGTRAACATAAACAATATGAGCTGGTGTGATGTGGTGACCCGCTTAATYACGCATGACGTGGGYATTGCRGTGGCCTATATTGATCGTCACAGTAATGAACTCGTGTACAATCCCCCTGCGCACATCAAACCGGATATACAAGCACTAATTACCATCAGTAAAGATACTAATAMMCACAGCAACGACGATGTTAAAGCACTGGTTTCATAGGAGTTAACAATGCACGTAAATAGGCGAAGAACGTTAAAATATTTCATYGGCATATGCCTGCTGACCACTCTGTTATCTGCCTGTGGTAACCGCTTCGAAGAACAGTTGACGGCAACGYATAAAGAGGCRAAATCCAGTTTGGACTATTTGAAAGTCCAACTAGACACACACCAGCTGATCAATACCTTATTAATTGATAAATACGCTCGCGCCTTAAGCCAACAAAAACCAAATTATAGCGATGTCGCCACCTTGTTAAAACAGGAGGCTACGTCACAGGGTAAGGCCTACTCTGCACTCACTCGACGACTAGTGGCTGTGAATTTACTGCCAGACAGTGATGAAGAAGCCGCCAGCGGATTGCAGGAATTACAACTTGTAAACTCAGCAGCCGATGTGCAAGAATTTAATAACAGCCTAGCCGATGTAGTCAACACCCTCGCGTCATTATCCGACGGCCAACTGGCGGTCATTAATGTGCCGGCATCGCAACAGGCTAACGCACAACAAGCCAATGCACTGGTAGGAAACCCAACTTATGGCAACTGGCGTCAGGGCAGCAGTGGCCAATCCATATGGGCCTGGTATGGCATGTACTCCATGTTCAGCAATGTTTTTGGACGGCCTTATTATTACAACTCTTGGTCTTCGCGGCCACATTACAGTTACTACGGTAATTATGGGCGTAACCGTTGGGGGTCTAATTCTGATGTCAGTAAAAACCGGGCTTTAAGCTCACGCCACCCTAGCCGATACAATAAACCGAGCACCGCATCAAAAGCACGTTACGCAACAACAACCAGACGTTCATCCAGCTATGGAGGAGCCGCGTCAAAATCAGCATCGAAAACATCTCGTTATAGCTCATACGGTTCTAGCAGCCGAAGTTCGTCATTTTCGAGTTCACGCAGTTTTCGCTCAGGTAAATAAGGGGATTAGAAATGTTGTCAGATTTTATTAATGTAGATGTCGACCTAGCGCTTTATTACCTAGTGGATTTTATTATTGCAGTGGCCTTATTAAGCGCCATGCGCATCTTGGCTGGACTCGTCAGCAATGTCTCGGCCACCGCCGAAATATCACAAAACGACAATAAAGCCTTTGGTATATCGCTGGCCGGCGCTATGTTGGCGGTAAGCATTATGTTGATGGGGGTGGTGTCTGGTGATGCCGGTTATAGCCTAGCCAATGAAGCGTTTACGGTTATTTTATTTGGGGTGATCGGCATCGTATTAATGTGGATAACACGGATTGTTTTTGACCGGGTATCCTTTCCACACTTATCCATTCATCAACAAATAATGAACGGCAATATGGCAGCCAGCATTATAGACGCCTGCAATATGATTGCCACCGCCATTATTATCAAAGGTGCTATGACTTGGGTGGATGGCGGTCTGAAAGTCTCTGTCATGGCGGTTGTCGCCAGCTTTATAGCGTCTCAGGTGATTATGTCTTTGGCTACTTTATACCGGGTTAGGATTTTTGAAAAACGTCATCAGGGCAGTAAGTTGCACACCGCAATAGAACAAAACAATATCGCACTGGCGCTTCGTTTCAGYGCTTACCGCATMGGTATTGCCRTTGCTGTAAGCGCCGCTTTTACCGCTGTAGAATATGCCCCCGATGCCTTCATGACCGTATTCATGCTGTGGTTTGCCGTAGCGCTGGCTTTATTTGTGTTACTAACACTGGTTGCTATTGTCATTCGCCACGGGGTATTGCGTGGTGTAAATATAGGTGAAGAAGTTGGTCAACAAGGCAATATTGCTGTTGGCGCTATCGAAGGTAGCATCTACATCGTGGTVGGSTTATTRCTSGCTGGAYTGATTGGTGCATAACGTTCAGACCCKGCCCRYAATTAAAGCGTAACGCAAKACATGASACTAACGCCTCGACAACAGTTGAGTCTTTTTATTGTGCTCGCTTTTATTATTGATTATKTRCCNHWWNATSAMCTTACCTTTTTTATGGAGTGAAACCTTCTTCCATGAAATCAGCCAYGGACTTGCRGCRTTRYTAACCGGYGGYACRATTCATAACATCACCTTGAATTTTRACGGCTCCGGTSTWTGCACSACCAGYGGWGGYACWCGTTTTTTAATYRSCTTTTCAGGCTATGCAGGCAGCGCYTTATGGGGGCTGCTTATTTACAGYATTGCCGACACKTTATCCCCCKCTAAAGCAAAACTTATGGTCGGYATTATGGTSRCCATGCTMGCSCTTACCTTAYTRTTATGGGCACGYAAYATATCAACCATCATCATTTTATYGGTTTTATTRCTGATGTACGCCACMCCACTGTATAAAKCRYTRTGGTTCAGRGTGAAGTTYTTCATCCAGTTRGTCGCYGTTTTCATYATGCTAGACGCCGTACGTAGCCCCTTATATTTACTCGACGGTCGTGACTTAGGTGATGGCGCAAACTTGTCTAATCTAACCTTATTGCCCGAGTTTTTCTGGGTGGTTTTATGGTTTGTTATTGCGCTAGGGTGCTTGCGTTTATTGTGGCAAACTGGCGATAAGAATAGGACGGTATAACGAATAAAACAACATCAGCCGCGATGTTTTGTTAACTTGCTATTGTTCATATACTTTATTCAAAACACTCTCTTACATTATTTTTTACTCAACAACATAAGTTCCATTGAAACGGAAGAAAGCGCTTCCATTTAATTCAGCTCGAACACCCGTTTAAATAGCTACAAACCCTGCCTGTACTGAGCATTTGTGGAAACAGGTATCATTTTATTTAGCTGTAGTTTAGCCGTGCCCTGCCCCTTAATAACGTGTTCAAAGTGCTGAATAAGCTGCGCCTTATCTTGCTCTTCTTTTGACCCGGCGCCGATATTGGTTAGGTCAATAAAGAACTCATCAAACAAGTCAGACAAATCATTCACTACGTCCATGTTCAAGAATTGCTCGTCATTGTAGATACTGGGGTAACCGCCCTTTTGTTTATCAATGGCAAAAGACACGCCTTTTACATTGGTAATAGTCGTCGCCTTTTGGCACTTCAGCATACAGCCGTCTTCAATACTTGGTTTTTTACAGCCTACCGTTTGTTGGAAAAAACATTGCCGACTGGTCATCATTAAAATCGGGTGGTAAATACTGTAGAGTAGTTTGAAATTTTCTGGCCGTGCAATATTTTTAATTTGTTGGCGGTTTATTTCGTTTGAAATAAACGCTCCGGCACAATTAAGCTCTTCTTTAAGCGTTAATAAGGCGTATGAGTTAGTTGTATTTAAAAAGGGCCCTGCAATCCATTCTATGCCCATCTCAAACGCTTTGTAGGCAACCCCCGTGTTATTGGACACGATGCGTTTGGGCTTTACTTGCTGAAGTATTTTTACCGCTTCCAAATAATCCTTACCAATCAATACCGCTGGAAACCAAGGAATTAAGCGAGGATTCTTTAGCAGTAAATCAATATATTTCGTGCAGTCCTTTTTGAAACTCTCGGGCAATTTAAAATACACATCCGCATCGGTCACGTCGCACAAATGAAGGTCTTTCTCGTCGGCAATAAGAATTGACATGGACGGCTTGCCATCAGTAGCCGTTTGGCTTTTCGGATAATTAATTAGCGTAGGTACGTCAACCGGCGCAACGACATCTACCGAACCATTCAGCAAAAATGCCGTTTGGCTTTTCATTAATGCAAGCTCTTTAAACGCGATGCTGAGGTTATCCCCGAAGTCATCAAAACCAAAGGACTCAATCGTATATTGCGCGTTATTAAACCCCTTAAAGCGTTTTTCTATTGCGGCTTGGTCAACCGTTGATTGTTTTGCTTCTACCAACAAGCCTTTTGATTTAACCGTATACGATTTATCCGTTTCACTCGCTTGAGATATTACGTTAATCGTTAACGTTAACGTTAATGGTTCATTAACTTGGCCTGAAAACACAAATCGTAAAGACTGTTTTTCAATGCTTAAGTCCTTAATTTTGTCTGCTAACTCATCGCCAATTTTGATTTTTTCATCGTAAAGGCCTTGCTTTGCTTGTTGAATACTCACAAGCGATACGGCTTGGCTTTTAGTGACGGCATGTTCAACGCTATGATCGCGTGGATTATCAATAAACATGTCTTTGGTGAGGTTTCCTGTTAAAAAGGAATTGGTGAAGTCTCGATTAAAGACTTTATGCAAGTTTGAATCGTCTGCCAATAACTGTCCTGTTTCAACAAATTTATTGATTTGCTTACGCCAGCTATCCACTACTGTGTAAACATAATGCGCGCCTTTAATTCGCCCTTCTATTTTCAACGAATCTACGCCTGCATCGACCAATTCAGGCAAGTCGAAATACGCTGAATTGTCTTTTAAATTTAACGGGAAATTATTACCCCTGGCGGTCGTTTCATATTCATCTCGGCACGCTTGACTACAGCGCCCTCGATTCCCTGAATTACCAACACTCACCGAGCTTGAATAACACTGCCCTGAAAAGGCAATACACAGCGAGCCGTGCACAAACACTTCTGTAAGAACATCATGTTCATGCGCTAGCGCCGTAAGCATTTTTACTTCAGTAAGGTTTAATTCGCGCGACAAATTAAGACGTGACGCACCTATTTCACTAAGGAACTCTATCTGCCCTTCATTGTGCGTCGTTAGCTGTGTAGACGCATGGATATCCAGTGTGGGGAAATACTTTTTCACTAAATTGAACACGCCTAAATCTTGCACAATAATGCCA
Organism: Cycloclasticus sp.; assembly: GCA_016764415.1. Lineage (GTDB taxonomy): Bacteria > Pseudomonadota > Gammaproteobacteria > Methylococcales > Cycloclasticaceae > Cycloclasticus. Next base: position 9,192 of record JAESRY010000168.1, read on the forward strand.
TCCAGCCCCGTATTAACCAACTTGTTCAATAGCTTAATTAGAGCGGGCATTTCATGTTCAAGAATAACGACATTAAGTGTTAAAAACACTTCACAATCATGTTGATGCGCAAGCCTTAAAACACCGCACAAATCATCAAACGACAGGTTTTTGGCGCGATTGCGCGCATTAAACATATCTAAACCACAATAGACAGCATTCGCACCCGCGACGATGGCCGCTTTAATTGCTTCTGCATCACCACCGGGGGCTAATAATTCAATTTTTCTAGTCATGGCGCTCGTTTAATGTTGGCTAGCTATTGCTGAGCCGCGATTTTATCCGCATACGCTCAGTATTACCATTAATGCGCATATTTCCTCTTTATAACAATCGCTAAATTAATGATAGTAGAATCAAACTACTTTAAGTTTAAGCACGCCTCACAGGAACTGCTTATTTATTAACGCATCAGACACGCATAAAACTATGGACGCATTACAAACAGGTTTCAACCCAAGCTACCAAGATGAAAACCCATCTATTGATGACGTGCTGAGTATTGAAGGCTATGTAATTCTTGAATTCGGCGCCAATTGGTGCGGGCATTGTAAAGCAGCGATACCGGCGGCAGAGCAGGTTTTGTCCAATGCCGAGCTCCCGCATATTAAGGTGACCGATGGGAAAGGCAAACGACTGGGACGTGCGTTCAAAATTAAACTTTGGCCAACCTTTGTTTTACTGAATTCAGGTAAGGAAGTTGCTCGCCTAGTTCGTCCTTTACATGCAGATGAAGTACGGGAATTACTTGAACTTATGGAGGCATAAAACCTTCTTTTAAGTGTTACAAATTCAGGTTCTATTTCTTTAGAGCTACTACTTTTTTAACAACCCGCCATCGCAAAGCCTTTGCTAATAACACCCTCTTGAAAATTCTTTTCTCTATCAACATTAAATGCTTCAAGAGAAACGATATTTTGAATACGCAACGGGTTGCCTTTTGTATCCGTTAGCACTTTATCAAGGTTAACGACCATTTCCTTAATGGGATTCAGGTAACGATCCAAAATAGGCATAACTCTTGGGCGTAACTTTGATTCTTCGTTAGCTTCAAGCACTAACGCAATGCGGTTATCACTAAGTTGCACGTAACAACCCGGCGGAAAAACACCCAAGCTTTCTATAAATTTACTAACCAGTGGGCGATTAAATTGATCACCTGCTTGCTGATAAAGAACTTGAGTCGCCTCAAGGTGCCTCATTGCTTTTTTATAGCCTCGGTCACTGGTCAATGCATCATAGGCATCAACAATTGAAACTATGTTTGAATAAAATGAAACGCCTGAATCTTTCAAGCCTTGCGGATAGCCCTGCCCTTTAACACGCTCGTGAAGAGTTAAGGCGGTTTCTATTGCGCCATGAAACATATTCTTACTAGATTTTAATAACTCGGCGCCTAATGTTGTGTGGGTTTTCCTAATTTCTTGCTCTTCGTGAGTCAGCTCAGTTTTCTTATTCAAAATGGCTGATGGTATTAACATAAGCCCCATGTCATGCATCATTCCACACAAGCCAAGGTCTCTTAAATCTTGAGTCGCTAGTCCAATGTGCCGCCCTRATACGATGGACAACATACTGACGTTAAGACTGTGCTGCGCGGTATATTCATCTTCATTTTTTAATTGGGTTAACCATAAGTGCGCATCTGGAGATTGCAGAATACTATTAACCGATGAGGCAACCGCTTCTTTTGCCAATTTTGTATCGATACTACCGCCACCTTTCACTTTCTGCATAATGTCGGAAACTAACTGACCTGTTGCACGGTAGTTGCTGGTTGCGCCTTCAATTTCTTTTTGAAAGGAGCCTTTTTTCTTTGGCGGCTTGCCAATAACTAACGATTTGTTGACCGCTCTATTCTTTGCTGCAAGGCTCAGTTTACTTTCTCTAGCGCGGTCGATATAAACGTAATAACATTGGTTTCTTAATGCTTTAAGCTCTCGCTCCGTCCTAAGGTTGAAGCCTTGTAATTTGAACGGCGAATCAAGCCAAGGGCAATCTAGTTCGGCAATATACATGCCTAGCTCTAAGTTCTCTGTTCGAACATAGGTGCGTTCAGACTCAGATAGGCTCTTAGTCGTTCTCTCAACAGACGTCTTTTTAYCGAATAATTTGAGTAACCAGCTGATTATTTCGTTAGTTCCTTGTATGCCTTTGAATGACACACATRTAATTGATTTAATTGAAGTATATGACAAACAATGACTACTTCTAACCACTTTAACGTTTAGACCTTATAACTAAGAAGTGGCTCACAGAAAAACTCTTTTTACCTCCAGTTGACTGGCAACAAGGGCCATTAAAAATATGAACATACCCAGCTACAACTCTTTTATAAGAGACCAAGAAATTGGTTTAATTTATGATGTTAAGATAAATATAAGCACTACAAATATTTGAGCAATTATGACCCACAAATCGGCGCTCTATTACAGCGTATGCGTTCTATTTATATTCACTGTGTTAAGCCTACCTATCTATGCCGGAGAGGTAATAACGTTAACTAATAAAGCTGACATTACGCATGCCTATAACGTTAATACCGCTATGGCTAACTTATCCTCCAAGGTAATGGAGTGCATCGACAATAATGGCGGAGAAGCCAAAGGTTGCACCTGTACAAATAGAGTTTCATGCCCATTTAAAAAAGAGTATGACTACTTTACTAAAACCTTTTGCCATGCCGTTTCAGTTAACCCCGACTGGAAAAATGAAAACGTTTTCTATCAGTACCAAGAAAACGGGGAATCTGTTGCACATAACTTGGCAAGCAGTACTATTTACCGTCACCTCAAAAAGACTGCCCTTAACAAGGCATCTAGAACTTCTTTTCAATGCGTTTAATTTTCCTGACCCTTGTTTTATTTCTTGCGAACACCATCGCCTATGGGCACGGTGTAGATGAAAATACGCAACGCTTCTTGCTTGCAAACGAAGGCGTTGCCATTGGCCCTTTCTTATATATTGGCGCCAAGCACATGGTGACCGGTTACGACCACTTATTGTTTTTGATTGGCGTTATTTTCTTTTTATACCGCAAGCGCGATATTTTGCTTTATGTGAGCCTATTTACGCTGGGCCACAGCCTCACTTTGTTATTGGGCGTATTAGCTAATGTATCGGTTAATGCATTTCTTATTGATGCGATTATTGGACTCTCTATTGTTTATAAAGGCTTTGATAATTTAGGTGGTTTCAAAAAGTTATTAGGCTTTGAGCCGAACACTAAAGCCGCTGTTGTTATTTTTGGCTTATTCCACGGCCTAGGCCTTGCGACTAAATTACAAGCATTTAATTTGCCCCAAGTTGATTTATGGAAGAACTTATTGGCCTTTAATATTGGCGTGGAATTTGGGCAGTTCATCGCGTTGGTCTTTATCTTAATTACGCTCAGTTTTTGGCGACGACACAGCAGCTACGTGCATTTTGCTGCAACGACAAACACACTCCTCATGGCAGGTGGGTTCACCCTCTTCGGCTTCCAAATGACCTCTTACTTTATGCTAGGCTAAAGCTATGAACGACCTTAACCACCCTATTCAATCGGTAAAATATTTAATTGGCGCAACCATTGCGTCCATTGCTTTTGCCGGCCTCTTATTGATTACAACTATTTTGCCATCTGAATTTGGCATTGACCCAACCGGGCTTGGAAAACAATTTGGGCTACTGGCATTGGCTCCTATTGAAACTGAGTCAACCACCTCGTGCGAAGGTGAACTAGTACTGCGCAAAGACACAGTGACCTTAAACATTCCCGCGCACAGAGGTTTAGAGTATAAATTTCATTTATTAAAAGGCGGGACATTAAGTTATTCTTGGAAAACAAACGGTGACAAATTGTTCTTTGATTTTCACGGAGAACCTGCAGGTGATACCAGCGGTTATTTTAAAAGCTATGAAGAAAACACAGCCGCACAACGCAAAGGAACTAAAGCAGTACCGTTTGAAGGCAGTCACGGCTGGTACTGGAAGAATAACTCTGCTCATGCGGTTAGCGTCAGCCTTTCAACAAACGGGCGCTACAACATCATTGGCGTTCGCTAGTTAATCAAGGCGAATCCGATAACCACCCACGCGTTCTAACAATTGCCTTTTGCCAACGCTTCAGGTGCTCTTCACGCTTTTCTTTAGGCATATTCGCTATAAAGCTACTTTCAATTCTGTATTGCTGCTGAATAAACTCTTCCGTCCAAAATTGCGCGCCTAAACCTGCCATATACGCAGCGCCCGTAGCTGTGGATTCTAGGTTGTGCGGGCGTTCAATAATCACGTCCAATATATCTGCTTGAAACTGAGCGAGGTAATTATTCGCAATCGCGCCACCGTCCACTTTTAATGTTTTTAGCTGAAGTTCACTGTCTTTTTGCATCGCCATTAACACGTCGTACGTTTGGAATGCTATTGATTCTAACGTTGCTCGCGCTAACTCTGCTTTACCCGAACTCAGACTTAAACCAAACACCGCACCACGCACATCCATATCCCAATACGGCGAGCCTAAACCAACAAATGCAGGCACCACGACGACGTGTTCATCGTTATTGGCGGCGTTTGCCAAGCTTTCTGTTTCTTGCGCGTTATCAATAATTCGTAACCCATCGCGTAACCACTGAATGGCTGCACCTGCAATAAAAACGCTACCTTCTAGGGCATATACTATATGTCCATTCATTCGCCAAGCTATCGTTGTTAGCAAACCTGAGTCACTAATAACCCGCTCATCCCCTGTATTGAGCAGCAAAAAACACCCTGTACCGTACGTGTTTTTAGCTTCGCCTTTTTGCCATGATAATTGCCCAAACAAGGCCGCTTGCTGATCACCCAGTACACCCGTAATAGGCACACTTGCACCGCCTATATGGCAATCACCAAAATGCGCGTTGGAGTCCTTAACCGTTGGCAACATACATGAAGGGACAGTTAACGCGTCCAGTAAATTATCATCCCATTGCGCCGTATTGATATTGAATAACATCGTGCGTGAAGCGTTCGAACAGTCCGTTGCGTGGACTTGTCCTTGGGTTAAGTTCCAAATTAACCACGTGTCGATGGTGCCAAATAATAAATCGCCCGATTCAGCCAATGCTCGCGCACCCTCAACGTTATCAAGAATCCATTTGATTTTTGTAGCAGAGAAATAGGCGTTAATCAGTAAACCCGTTTTCTCTCGTACGATAGGTTCCCAATCATCAATAAGATTTTCACAGATATCTGCAGTGCGTTTATCTTGCCAAACGATAGCATTGTAGACGGGCTTGCCTGTATTTTTATTCCAAACAACCGTGGTTTCTCGTTGATTAGTAATGCCAATCGCGGCAATCTCTTCACCTGCAATGCCATTATTCATCAGCAATTCATTTAACACACCCAATTGGCAAGTCCATATTTCCATTGGGTCGTGCTCTACCCAACCGGGTTTTGGGAAGTGTTGCGCAAATTCATGCTGCGTAATATCTACTATTTGTGCAGTTTCATTGAACAGCACCGCACGACAACTGCTAGTGCCTTGATCGAGTGAAACAATGTATTTACTCATTGTTTAAACAAGAAATTTCAACACCAAATACGGCGTTAAACTAAAAAGAATAATACTGAGTTTATACAAGCCCATACATAAGTAATTGGCGGAATCGAATCCCTCTACAGACATGTCAAACCACTTGTTGTGTAGCTTGTATAAAAAATCATGCGCTAAGGTAAAGTAGAGAAACCAAAAAACCAATAGGCCGTAATTAATAACCGCGCACCAGCCTAAAAAACTTTGTATTAACTCAGTTGTCATCTACCACCTCGCATAGATTGCAGTTTATCGCTAAAAAACGTCTCCGTTGCTTCTAAGTGGGCTTTTAAGGTACTAGAAACGTTCGAAGTACTCTTTATGCTCCCAATCAGTCACTGTCGATAAGAAGCGGTGTATCTCGTGACGCTTAAGGCCAAGGTAATAATTGATGTAAGTCTCACCAATCGTACTTCTTAATAGTGTTGACTCATCCAGTGCCGTTATCGCCTCCATCAAACTAGCGGGCAGTGGTGTTTTATCTGTTTGAGTATAAGGGTCGTTAAGTGGTGGGCCGGGGTCACGTTTATTATCAATACCGTCCATACCGGCGGCTAATTGTGATGCAAAAAACAAATATGGGTTTGCCGCGGGTTCACCCGAGCGATTTTCAACATGCACGGACGGATCCCCTGCATTAGCAAGCCTTAAACACGCTGCTTTATTGTCAATAGACCAAACCGCTCGGTTTGGCGCTAAGGCGTTGGAATTCATCCGTTTGTAACCATTAATAGTGGGGTTAGAAAATGCCGTGCAGGCGCGCGCGTGTTCTATTAAACCAGCAATATACTGCCGCCCAATGGTTGATAAGTATTCGTCTTTTTTAGTAGTTGAAAAGGCATTTTCGCCCGTTTTAATATCGACTAAAGATTGATGCAAATGCCAGCCCGATGAATACACATTAGGCAACGCAGGTTTACACATAAAGGTTACTAAATAACCCTCTCGTCGTGCTATCTGTTTCAGCGTAGAACGCATCAATACCATCGCATCAGCCGCTTGCATGGCGGGCAATGGTTGCATGGTAATTTCACATTGGCCAGGGCCCCATTCATCTTCTAGCGAACGAATAGGCAGGTCTAACGAGGCAAGCTGTTGATGGAATAATTCCATTAACGGCGCAACCTCATCAAGATTTTGCTCACCTTGATACTGATACGCATGCGCTAACGGCGATACGCTTGGTGGCTCAGCAGGTTGAGTTGATGCTTCCATGGTCAAATGCGGGTCATCAATTTTGAACACATGAAACTCGACTTCTAGGCCAATTAATAATTCATAGCCTTTCTTAT
>JAESRY010000005.1 GCA_016764415.1 Cycloclasticus sp.
ACTCTTGGTTAATTGCTAATTTCTAAAGTTCGAGTACTTTAGGTTGTTGTGCTCGATGTGTATGTTCCGCACCAATAAACACTTTTAATTTTTTGAACATATTACGACCTAACGTGTTTCTAGGAAGCATGCCTTTAACAGCTGTTTTAATAATACGATCAGGGTGTGTTTCACGAAGCTTACCTAAAGAAATAGATTTTAAGTTGCCCACGAAGCCTGTGTGATGATAATAAATTTTATCTTTTTCTTTATTACCTGTTACGCGAATTTTTTCCGCATTAACCACAACAATGTAATCACCTGTGTCTACATGCGGCGTAAATTCTGGCTTATGCTTACCGCGCAAACGATGAGCTATTTTTGTTGCTAGTCTGCCTAACGCTTTACCTTCTGCGTCAACAACAAACCAATCGCGTTCTACTTCTTCTGCTTTTGCACTAAATGTTTTCATTTCTTAATATCCACTTACTCGGAATTCGGGTCTACCAAAGAGCCGCGTATTCTATCTATTTTTTCGCCTAATCACAATGCTAAGTTAACAATCTTTAAGCAATACATTCTGAATAACCTGGTCGCTGTATCAAAATCATTAACTTAATACATTAGCAATGTCACATTGAGGTTTATAACCAGACACCGATTCAGTCAATACAGCCCTTATTTCTACATCATCATTTGCGCTAACAGCCTGTTGCAACCTTTCCAACAAAGGCTGTAATTCATCCCAACTTAGTAAGCTCTCATTTGCACGCATAATCTTTTCGTGATCCGTATCCGTCACATCATCACCAATCAATAATTCCTCATACAACTTCTCACCCGAGCGCAGCCCTGTAAACTCAATGGCTATATCTCCATGCGGCGTATTTTCATCCTTTACTTCCAAACCGCTCAAATGAATCATTCGCTTTGCCAGCTCTAGGATTTTCACTGGCTCACCCATATCTAACACAAACACATCGCCGCCTTTTGCCATAGCTCCCGCCTGTATCACTAACTGCGCTGCTTCTGGAATGGTCATAAAGTATCGAATGATTTTCGGATCTGTCACAGTCACAGGGCCGCCTTGCTTAATTTGTTGCTTAAATAATGGTATCACCGACCCTGAAGACCCTAATACATTACCAAACCGAACCATCGTGAATTGCGTGGCGCCTTTTTTCGCGTGCTTTTTATCTAGCGCTTGCAGCACCAATTCGGCCATACGTTTCGACGCACCCATCGTATTCGTCGGCCTAACCGCCTTATCCGTCGAAATCAGTATGAATTTCTCCACACCTGCAGCTAGTGCCGCCTCAGCCGTGAACAGCGTACCCATAATGTTGTTTCTTATCGATTCTCTAGGATTCTGTTCTACTAAGGGCACGTGCTTATACGCTGCCGCGTGATACAAGGTTTCAACCTTGGCCGCTTTACAGGCATGCATAATGCGCTCTTTATCCGTCACCGAGCCTAATACCGGCCTAATAACTACGTCACTTTTAGTGTGTTTACGTAACTCTTGCTCTATCGAATATATAGCAAACTCACTGTGTTCAAATAAAATCAGCTCTTTAGGCTCTAAGTGCATTATTTGCCTGCATAATTCTGAACCTATTGAGCCACCGGCGCCCGTCACCAAAACAACTTTTTGGTGAATGTTTTTTTGTAATAACGACTCATTAGGCGACACTTGATCTCTACCCAGTAAATCCTCAATATCAACATCGCGGATATCATCCACCTTCACGTCACCTTCGGCAATTTCCGCCAACGTCGGTAATGTCTTTACTTTTACAGGGTAAGGTTCTAAGAGCGTAATAATTTGGTTTCGACGAGAACGAGCCACCGATGGCATAGCCAATAAAACATCCGTCACCCCATGTCGTTCTATCATCCTACTTAAATGGGAAAAAGGGTGCACTCGAATCTCTCGAATTTGCCTACGATGCAACGAGAGCTCATCATCTATAAAACCAACGACTTGCATGCCTAACTTGCTATTCAACTGCTCGAGCACTTGCATACCAGATGAGCCGGCACCATAAATTACAACTTTCCGTTGAGCGTTAGCGTTAGCGTTAGCAGTTAATTGTGAATCAACCAACCACCAACGCACAATCATTCTGCTTCCACCCACCGACAGCAACGACGCAAGCCAATTGATAAGATGTACGGAACGCGGGACACCATCAATATTAGCCAATAAGACAAAGACTCCTAATATTAGTGAATAGAGAGAAACCGCTTTTACAACCACCCACAAAGAATGGAACCCAAGGTATCTAATGATCGCTCGATACAAGCCGAGCTTGATAAAAATTGGTACTGCGACTACTGGCGCTAGTAGAAAAAGCCAATACACATTTCCTTGCGGCCAATAAAGCTCACCCAAACGCAATGAAAATGCCAACCATAACGTTAACGTAATCATCAGTAAGTCGAAAGCTAATGTTATCGCCCTTTTTATAAAACGAGTCCTGCCGATAAACCATTTCGGAAATGAAAAAATATCCACATTATTTCTCTTATATTAAATGATTCGTTAACAATTTTTTAACGTCCAACGCCCAAGTAATCAATACCAGACAACGACATCATCTCTTTATCAAAAACATTCCGGCCGTCGACAATTAACGGCTTATTCATCCTGCTGACAAGTACTTCATAGTCAGGCGAACAATATAAAGGCCATTCCGTTACCAACAATAACGCATCAATACCCTTTACCAACTCCATATGGTCGTCGTAATAAGCAATTAAAGCTTCCTCAGCATAATGGGCCTTAAGATTATTTAATGCTTCTGGGTCGTGTACACGCACTTTCACCCCTTGGGAAATTAGCGCATCTATGATTTTCAAGCTGGGTGCATTATCAATACTTGCCGTACCTGGCTTAAAAGAAACACCCCAAATCCCAACAGTTTTGCCTGCGAGATCTCCCTTGTAATATTGCCAAAGTTTCCTAAACAACAATTCCTTTTGTACCTCGTTTTCTTCAACGATCGTTTTCAACAACGATTGTTGTCGCTCTTTTTGAAGAATCCCTGAAAACCTAGAAACGTATGCATGGAAATTTTGTCCGCCAAAACCACAACCTGGTGACAAATAATGCCGCCCTATTCTAGGGTCAGCTCCCATTCCATCCTGAACAACGCCAATATCCACGCCCAACTGGTCTGCCAAATTGGCCAACTCGTTAACGTAACCCAATCGAATCGCTAGCATCCCTGTAATAGCAAACTTGGTGAACTCTGCCTCTCTCGAGCTCATTATTTGAAGCCCTTCTAAATTACTACTAAATGGCCTTAATAGCGCCTTCACTCTAGTTAAAGCGCTATCATTATCAAACCCTAATATAAGACTTTTAGGCTTATTAAAGCCTTCCAGCGCCCGACCTTCCTGTAAGTTGTCAGGAATATAAACAACATCACCACTACCGCCTAATTGAGATTGAAGATCAGCTGTAGCACCTACTGAGAAGTTACATTGACTGACCACTAAAGCGTATAAACATTCGGCCTTTTGCAGGCTATTTATCACTTGCGCTGCTAGTTTTTGTTCATTTGATTGTAGCGCCAACCAATGAACCCCTGCTTCAGCGTTTACATGTTGCACTCGGGCCAACCGCCCTTCATTAATTTGCAACGTCAGTTCATCTAACAAGCCTAACTCGTCTCTTATAACCGAAATCTTTCGCAGTTCTTGATCTGCGCCTTCTGACACGTCACAAATAACAACGTCATTACCAACTTTAGCCAAACAAGCAGCTGCAACCCAAGCGGCAAGACTTGAGCCATAAATGTTAATTTTCACGGTTACTCCCCTCACCTTGACTCAATGTATAACGCAACAACCCTTCCGTTGATGAATCCAGCCCACCTTTGCCCTTTTCATTTAATTCGGCGAGCAATGATGTGGCTACTTCCTTTCCTTTTTCAACACCCCATTGGTCAAAGGGGTTAATCTCCCAGATGACTGATTGCACAAACACTTTATGCTCATATAAAGCAATCAAACCACCAAATGTTTCTGGCGTTAACTCATCTAACATAAGGCTTGTACTGGGCTGATTACCGTCATAATGTTGGTAATCTTTTGCCTTAACACTAGTCTCTAGCGCACCCGTTCCTAACGCCAACAATCTTGATTGTGCAAAACAATTGGCTAATGACAATTGATGCTGCTCTTGCAACTGTGCTCCTTCATTTTTATACCGCGTTGCTGACGCAATAAAATCACACATAACCGGCTCAGTGCCTTGGTGAAGCAATTGGTAAAAAGCGTGCTGCGCATTTGAACCGACCTCACCCCATAGCACAGGACAGGTTCTGTAATTAATTCGCTTATTTTCATGATTAATACTTTTACCGTTACTCTCCATTTCCAACTGCTCAAGGTAAGAAGGGAATTCCGCTAAGCGGCCGTCATATGGCAAAATTGCGTGAGCATGAATATTCAGAAAGTTAATATTCCATACGCCGATAAGGCCTAACAAAACAGGCAAATTCTTTTCAAATGGAGCGTCTCTAAAGTGCTTATCCATTTGATGAGCCCCGTTTAACATCGCTCGAAAATTAACCATGCCAATTTTCAAGGCAATAGGCACACCAATCGCTGACCATAATGAGTATCGACCGCCCACCCAGTCCCAAAATAGCAATTGATTTTTCTTGGGCACACCCCAATCAAGCGCACCTTGAACGTTACCCGTTGCAGCAACAAAGTGATGCTGATTAATCAAACTTGCATCGCAGGAGCTCGCATCTAGCAACCATTGCCGCGCCGTATTGGCATTTGCTAACGTGTCAATGGTGGAAAAAGTTTTTGAAGAAATAATAAATAACGTGACGGCCGGGTCAAGCGTCGGCAACAATTTCTCCAACTCACTACCATCCATTGACGATACGAAGTGAACATCAAGCCGCTGCGTGTCAGTTGGTGCATACTGCTCCAAGGCATCACAGGCCATCAACGGACCAAGATTCGAACCACCCACACCTATATTCACTACACTTCTAATCGGGCTACCGTCATATCCGCGCCATTGGCCCCGCTGAATTTTTTGAACTAAACCTTCCATTTTAGCCAACGATTCATGGACATCTGACGTTATATTTTGCCCATCAACACTCAAAGACTCGGACGAAGGCGAACGCAATGCCGTATGCAATGCTGCGCGGTTTTCAGAAACATTAACCTTTTCACCCGAAAACAGTTTTTCAACCCACGCACTTAATTCTTGCTGACGAGCCAAATCAAGTAATTTATCCAGCGTCTTCGTTGTCATCCGTTGCTTTGAAAAATCCATCATGAAGCGCCCTGTAGAAACACTCAACTTATTGAATCTATCTGCATCTAATTCAAATAGCTCTTTAAGATGAACACCTTTCAATTCTTCAGCATGAAGCTGTAAAGCAACCCACGCTTTTATATCGCGACTATTCATTGCCTAACTTAAACTTTTGAGAAACGCACTCAAACCGTCTGCCGTTTCTTTGTGTTGCAAACCAWAGATAACATTTGCCTTCAAGTATCCCAACTTTTCACCGCAATCATAAGTTTCACCCATCATCTTATAAGCTTCAATCGATTCTTCAGCTAACAGGCCATCAATCGCATCGGTTAACTGAATTTCACCGCCCGCTCCCGGTTCACCATTCGCCAACAAGCCCATTATACGAGCAGGCAATATATAACGCCCTATCACCGCAAGATTTGAAGGTGCTTCAGCTTGAGCTGGCTTTTCTACCAAGCCGCTAATAGTTGCAGACTCACCCGCATTCGGCATGACATGATTACAATCAGCAATACCGTACATATGCACCTTATCCATTGGCACTTCGCCCACCATTATTTGAGCCGACTGGGTCGTTTCGAAGCGATCAATCATTCTTGCCAAATCATTGATCTTTTCATCCCCAGCATTAACCAATACATCAGGTAACATAACAGCAAACGGCTCATCATTGACGATACTAGTCGCACAATGAACCGCATGCCCAAGCCCCTTAGCCTCTGGCTGGCGAATAGAAACAATCGAAACATCCGAAGGCACGATTTGTTGAATCGCTGCCAACAACGCAGTTTTACCCTTCTTTGCTAATTCGCTCTCTAGCTCATAATGCGTGTCAAAATGATCTTCAATAGATGATTTTCCACCGCGAGTAACTAAAATAATTTCTTTAATCCCAGCCGCCACTGCTTCCTCAACAACGTGCTGAATAACCGGCTTATCCACCACCGGCATCATTTCTTTAGGAATCGCCTTACTTGCAGGCAATACTCGTGTACCTAGCCCAGCAACGGGGATAACTGCTTTTTTAACTTTTAACATCTGTGCTCCTCCTTATATACAACGAATCATTACTTCATTATTCTAGAAATAGTTTATTAATACTAGCCAATCGAAAAAAAGCCCTGAACACTCAGGGCTTTCTATCTTCTTTCCTATGCCCCAAATGGCATCGGCAACTGCTTATCCACAGGGATGTGGTGTATGCAGAAGAAATGCCGGGAGCATTTCCTGTCCTGCATCGCCTCAATCGCCTACTTTTGGTACTCTACCTCCTACGTCCATGCAGTCGTAAGTTTCATTGAACAGGAAGAAAGTCACTTCCTATTAATTCAGCTTTATATTGTTATTTACTTAGTTTCTAGTTCGATATTTTCACGATTCTTATCGACTGTTGCGGCACCAATCCCTTTGACCTTCGTCAAATCATTCAATGTTTTAAATGCGCCGTGTTCTTCCCTGTACACAACAATCGCTCCCGCTTTACTTTCTCCAATACCTTTAAGAGCTGCGGCTATTTCTTCCGCTGATGCCGTATTAACGTTAACCGCAAAAGCCGAAAAAGAAACCAATAAACTTACAATGAATAAAAGTGTGTTTTTGAACATAATGTCCTCCTTGATAATGACTAAACCTCCACTCACCTCATGTGAATGAATTTTGTACTGCATGGATAACGTACAACAAATTAAGTATTAATGCTATTAGCAAAATGCTTAATTTGCTGTAAGCATATGCTTACAAAGCGTGCCAATAATTAACGCCAATCACCTTTTCACCAAAAAACACTTTGTTTATTTCGTTATGTATTTAAAACTTTAACCTGCTCGTGGATTTGCAATCCCACAAAAACTATCAATAGTTTGCAGAAAAATGGACAACATGATTTAGTGTACTCAGTAGCTTATTTGCCATATCAAACGCTTTGTTTAGCAACGAAGATTGGATTTCCGGATCATCAGGATAATCATGTGCAAATTGATTACGCATTTCCCGTAATTTCAACCATTCATCAGCAGAATTAAGCGCCCCTATTTTTTCTAAACGATTTAGCTTATCAATAAACGTGCTCAGATCACCCTCTTCACGCGTTAATTCAAGCACAGCTGGCAACAATTTTGCGCCCATGGCATCCTGCAATTTTGAAAACCTAATGGTAAACTGGTCAATAACAGCAAGCTCAATATCTGTCAATTGAGAGATGCTCTTAGCGGAAAAAGGTCTTTTCTCTGAAAATTGCTGCATAGACCAACCCAAACGATCCGCATGTGTCAGGCAAATATCAACTATCCCCTGAAATACAGCTTTATTCATAATCGCACACCGGTATCTTTAGCAATTTTATAAATGGGCAATACGATGCCCGTTTTACGATTAATGACCAAATCGATTTTTTGATCATCAAGTAATCGGTGTAGTTCAGCCAAAGCGTCTAATTTCGCTTCAACAATATCATCAACCGCATCTATCTCAGGCTCAATATAAAGATCAATATCGCCTCCACGCGCCGTATCATCCACCCGAGAGCCAAATAAACGAACATAAGAACCCGCCCCAAAATATTTAAGTAAGGTTAGCTTAATAATTTCTCGATGTTGTTCGGAAAGACGCATATACATTCCACCTATAAGTAAACATGATGGGATTATAACAGTGCTGATACTAGCGGACTATCATGCTTCCGCAAGAACACAATACCGTTATAACCGTATCGCATTCAAACCCACCTGGCCGCATAAAGCAAAGTGGGCACACAATTTTCTTTAACAAGCGGTCTAAAGTGAAAGCTTTAAACTGGACACCCTAGAAAATCTCAACATTATCGCTTATTAAATGTATCCGTTAAACTAGGGGAGCTTCAATCTGACCCTTTGATTTTCTTTATTTGTTTAATTGCATTGGGAACTAATCCATTGTTTTTACGAACACTTGAAAAAAATCAAGGAATCAATCCAGCTTGATTTTAAATACCTAGCAACTCTTGAAGAACAGCCTGAACAGCTTTTTTATCTCTACTGCTTAATTGCCCTGCCTTTCGAAGAACCAGCCTATCGTCCAATGTGAATAGCTTCATTCTTACAACTGAGGGCGATGGCAGGCCCGCTGCATCTAAGTCTTGAATATTTGTATCTAATGGCCAATCCGAGTTGTTGGCGCTAGTAATCATGGTTAATACTGACTGACCTACTTTGTTATTAAATTTATTCTCATTTGACAGGACTAACGCTGGCCGCCTTTTTGTTGTTGTTCGATCTGTGAATGGAAACGGTACAACGACTACATCAAATGCCTTAAAGGTCATGATATGCCTCTTCGTCATTTTCCGTCGTCCATTCACTTAACGTGTTTTCTAGGCTTTGTGTGAAGGCTATATCGACTGGCCTTGCCCGACGCAAGTGAACCCCATCATTTTCTATATCAAAGGCAATCTCATCGCCCATTTTTAGGTGCAGTAGCTTTCTCACTGGCTCGGGTATTGTTGCTTGATATTTTTTTGTTAGCTTACTCGTTGCTGTTTGCATGATGGCTCCTTTGTTTTTTTGGTAATGCTGGTATTACCCATTACCATCTATATGGATTATAAGCTTTTCACTTGCGTCGGGCAAGAACGTCAATATCATGGAATAAAATCAAAAAAAGGCTTCTGCCGCTTTCCTCACGAAATTCAATGTTCCGCTGTATTTACTTGTCTAAATTTAGTTAAAGGATCAGCCGATGAATCATCCATAACATGAACGCGGGCAGCAGCATGAATCACCACATCAACATCTCTTAATGCACTCATCCCATCCGTTTTCGACGATATGTCACAAATTTTTATTTGCTTGACCGTATTGGGAACTAATCCGCTGTTTTCACGAACACCTGCAATGATAGCCATCTCGAATCATAGTAGCTCACGCATTATCGCTCCAACAACAAATCTCGTTGCCCCAGTAACTAGGATCTTTTTCATTCAGCTAACACCGAATCAATAAGTGCTACAGGAACATGAAAAATCAAGCTGGTTTATCCCCATCATTTTGCGAACAATTTTACTTGCAATACGAGGAGGACCATATATGACCCCATTTGCATTCTCTGCTGGGCGGAAGTTTGTATTATCAAAGTGCCTTTTGCGCCTTACGCCTTACGTTGACCTTATTCCTCATAGAACAGATGCTCGACCAAGAAAGCCCGGTCGCTTTAAAAAATCAATCAAACTTTCAAAAGAATTTGATTCTACACCCCTTGATATTATTGATGCTTTCGACGGCAATTCATGAAAAGAATTTTAATTGACACCCACGTTCTTCTTTGGTGGCTTTCTGATGACTCCAAGCTTGGAAATGATGCTAAAAACTTAATATCTAACCCAAGAAATGAAAGTTTTGTTAGTAGCGCAACAACTTGGGAGGTGTCCATCAAAAAAAGAAAGGGCTTCTCGAATCCCCTGACAACCTAAGCGGAATAATCGAAGAAGAAGGTTTCTCAACATTACCCATCTCACTTTTTCATGGCGAACAAGCAGGTTCTCTAGACGCAATACACCGAGATCCATTCGATAGAATGTTAATTGCTCAAGCCCAATGTGAAGGACTTGAATTATTGACATCAGACAGCATAATACCCTGTCCGCGTCATTGACGCATGCAAATAGAAACACCCGTCGACTCACTTCAGCAACACCTTCTACATCAACGATCAAAGCAACCATTTTGCGGTATCGNCNCCTCATCACGGCCATTAACTAGCGTTAAGCCCGGTAATAATTTATCCACGTCTTTTTCTGTTCGCAACAGCGATCAGATCATCTTGATTAAATAATGCAGGTGTGGCCCCACAAAACTCATATCAACTTTCATACTCCTAAACTTCTGCATTCTAAAAATTTGGTTATTATTACCCACTCTACCCGACCAATACAAAGCAGGGCCTTTGGATGTTAAACGTACCAACATGGTAGTGACAGCAATAGGAACAAGCAAAATACTTGTGGCAACCAAGGCCAATATAAAATCAAAGAGCCTTTTCATGTAAGCTGAATAATCTGATTAAGTCGATCGCAAACCTGAGAGAATAAGGCATCATTCATGGCTTCTAAAGGGTGCGATTTCGCATGCCGAGCACGCCAACCAACCGACTTTGGTTGATGACATAGACGTTAATGTAAAAGTCGATATCAAATCGGCTTGTATCTGATCTCGACATTGTTAATGTATCTATTATGCTTCCTGAATAACAATCGTTAAGCGATGTTGAAGCAGCTGCATACTTTTTAGATGATGCGGTAGTTGAGAATATATCTCTTGTGCATAATCTTCTCGATAAGTATGCGAAGTAAGGTTTCGATCATTCAGCATTTTTAACCAAGCCTGTTCATCCTTAATCCACCCTAATTGATAAGCAAACTGTAAAGCCTTTTTAGGTGACAATGCCTCAAGCCCTTCAATATCCATCAACATTTTTTTAAGTAACTTCCAACCTAATTCAAAACAAAACTCAAAACGCTGAATAGAACCATCGATCGCAAGGGGGTTCGATAGATCTTCTGCTAGCGCTTCTGTAAAGCGGAGCAACGCTTTAGAAAAATAAGACATTGCATCATGCGTTTCAGCTTTCATATACCACAACCTTACTTTTATCAATTTTGTGTTTAAACAAATTATCAGCCAAACTATCGTATCGAACCATATCAATCCCTAAAAGCGTATCAGCATCTTCTACAACATCCAACACTTCCTGCCATTGCTGAAAAGAAGCTTCTGGGCAATTTACCGCAAGATCAATATCCGATTTTGGCCTTGCGTCACCACGAGCTCTTGAACCAAATAAATAGACTGACTTTACAAAAGGCAACGCCGTCAGTTTAGTCCAAAATTCATATTGAGCAATTTCTACGGGAAGATTTAACTTATTACTAATCATCTTTTGTTAAAGCCTGTATTGTTTCAATATCCAAAACGACATAATTATTTTACCACGTACATTAATAACTAATTCATCTGCTTTTTGAAGCATTTTTCCAAACAGTCCTTTGCTTTTTCTTTTCGTTGTAATGTTGGTATTTCACTCCAGTCTTTATTTTGATATATCTCAGTATTTGACTGACGTATACCTCATCCCATAGAAACTCTTGATTTTGAAGAACCATAAGCGCGTGTATCGCATTTACAGGGAGCTTGAGTTGAATTTAAGATTCAAAACCGAGACGTCGCATCAAAAGGCTAAACCGGAGGCCTTAAGCGTACCTGTGGCGATKAATCAAGTTTGGTCGATGRANNTTTCATGAGTGACACATTAAATGATGGCAGAAGCATTCGTACCTTTAATGTGATTGACGACAAGGTGAATGCCGAAGGCAGAGAAGGTGCCCTGGGGTATTTTAACCGTGAAGGACTAGGTATTGATGTAGATCAAAGACTACTATAAAAAAGTACGTGTTGCCCATAGCGGCAAGCAATTTGTAAAAGATATTATWGAGCACATTCAAACATTGGCTGATAACCCAGATATTGGACGGGTAGTACCCAAGTTCGCTGAAGATCAAATAAGAGAGTTAATCCATTCTCCATTTCGTATTGTCTACCTGAGAGAGCCGAACTTAATTCATATCATAAGGGTGTGGCGTAGCGAGAGAATCCTTAGATTAGAAGGTGAAATCCGGTCAAGTCCCTCACAAACTTGAGAAAACAAGGCTTCATTCATGACTCATAAAGAATGTAGTTTTTCTCGCTAGCCAGATTTATGGCTCATATCTTTGCATTAATTCGAGTTAATTGAGATTGCCAATCCAATATTTTTTCATCAGCAGTACACAATGTTAAAGAGGTATTTATAGCCGTCGCCACAATCATTCTATCGGCTGGATCACCATGAAAATTCGGCAAGATTGCTGATTGTATTGCTATTTTCCCATTAATCGATATTTCTTGAAGACCATTATTCAATAACTCTTTTCGCCATAACTCAACACTTAGGCTCATTTGCAATCTCTCTTTTTCAACAAGCATAGCAACCTCCCAAAAACTAACAGAAGAGACAAATAGTTCTTTTGACTTCAGAGCCTTATTAATAAGAGATAGACTTGTTTTTCCAAGCCTTTTATTACCTTCTGTCAGCCAAACTAAGGCATGCGTATCAAGAAGAATCATTACTCCACATCCCACTTTTCACCTGTTGAATAGATTTCTTCATCACTACTTTTCAACTTTCCTTTATGAAGGCCAAACAGACTATCCACTTGTTTTATATAAGGAACCAAGCGTGAAACTGGTTTACCATTTTTAGTAATAATTATTTCTTCATTTGTTTCATTAACCACATCCATCAAATGAAGGCATTTTGCTTTGAACTCTGACGCTGTTATGGTTTGCATGTTATCTCTCCACTTAAAATATTGACCATAGTCATGATTATAGTCTCTAAATAGAATGTTGTAAAATTCAGAGTCCTTTAARACTGCTGTCAGCATTCAGATAGCGCCACCTTTTTTCATRTAAGCTGGATAATCTGATTAAGTCGATCACAAACTTGAGARAAYAKGGYKTCATTCATGGCKCCTAAAGGGTGWGAYTTTGCATGMCRARCACGCCARTCAAASGAYKTYGGTTGATGRCATAGCACATAACTTGTTWTATTTTCRTTTTTTCCAGTAGCATTCYCCACAGCAAMYGCAAATGGGTTATCMGCATTATATTCAGCTGTCGTCATCGGCAACCCAATCACYARYGAWGTTTTATCATTAAAGCTYTTCGGACTTAGCACTAAAAAAGGATGGACATCCCKCATTTCACGYCCCAGTTGAGGATTACAATCAATCCAAATAATATCCYGACGATTAGGCGACCATTTCGCCGTTCTTTTTACCACTTCTCAGCGCCCACAGACTCAGATACAGCCATAGCTTCACCACCATGAATAGCAGGATCAAAATTAGCCAGCCGCTCCTCCAATGTCAACGTCTCACTTACAATCGGTGTAATAATAATTTGTTTATCCACAACAGACATTCGTACTCGCTGATCCGTATGTAAATGTGCTTCACGAGCAATTGCAGAGGGTAACCGCAGCCCTAAACTATTACCCCATTTTTTTATATCTAATGTTACTTCTGTCATACCGCCTCCTATTCGAAATAAACGTATAGACATTAGTATAAACATTGAATCTATAACAATCAAACCTTCTGATTAGCCAAGTTGTAGTTAAAATCTTAAATGCACCCAAATATAGCAATGCAAGACCCTAGCCTATTCTTCCCATTCTTCTCCAATCTGCAAAAAAACCAGATTTCACCTAGGGACACCTTGAGGTTAAGATCCCCGATTATTTTTAAATTATCTAACCGTCAAGAACCATTCTTTGCTCATAATCGTTTACTAACGGTTCTAGTGTCCGGTAAATGTCCTTCAAGGTTATATCTAAATTTATCGACTCAAAACCTGGGTCGTCTTTATCAACAGGAATATTACCGACTAGGATTTCAAGTGCTGTTTCAGCTTCAACTTCATCACGCTCATCAATGGTAATGAGCGTGTCAATAATATCGTCAATGGTATAGCTGTACTGCGTCAGCAAGATCATTAGATCGAATAGGTCTCTAGACTTCACTCTATCCATTAACACAACCGCTTTGGACTTAAACAGTGGCTCAAGTGCCAACATACCGAACTGACCGAAACGCTCTACACGCTCAGCAGTTAACAAGTAGTCACGTCTTGACTGTGAACCTTTGGCCATAACAGCAAAGCTAACCTTAACCCCACCAATAGCGTATTCCTGAATGTATTCATCCAGAAAAATCCCATTAATTCTTGCTTGGGATATACGTGAAGGGTCCATTATGTTGCTCACACTGAACCCAGCAGTCTTAAGGTCGCATACCAATGATTTAATAGCTTGCTTTGGCAATTCTTTTTCAAAATAAAAGAAATCTAGATCCTCACTTAATCGATGACCGATTAATAATGCTAATGCGGTACCGCCCATTAATGTCGCTTTATGCATAGCAGGTGCGTCATATTGAACTAGATAGTCAAATACATGCCTTGTCTTTGCCGGTAAGCTATCAAGCTTTAGCATGAACCCTCTCAATGGCAATCACGGTATTACGCACCTTTCTCTCGGCAACACGATGTAACAAAGGGTCGGCAACATCATTTAAACGAGCAGTCACTTGGCGGCTTCCAAAATGGCGAACACATTTAGCAATATCTTTAAGGTAACCCCCATTCAACACGCTAACGATAAACGCTTTTGAAGGCATGTTACGATTACTCCAATCATAAGGCTTTGCCATGCCCAATAACTCGGACAACGATGTGTCACCACGGCTTATCCGTGCTTTAGTGCGTTGATATTTTGCTTTTTGTCGGCAGGATTCTGAGCAATAGACCGCTATTTTAAGCCCGTTAAATGGGCGCTGACAGCACTCACATTCCTTTAAAACCCGTGTACGCGCCAAGGATAATTGTTGTCCGATATTCTTCATACAGGCTATTTTACACGAATACGCTTATGTGTAAATTATTTATGTCTCAAGAAATGGCCGTGAACGCAAAACTAAGCACTCGATCTAAATAGAGTGGCCTAGCTAAATTACAAGCTTGCTTGCACCATAACTTCCTTCATCGCTTTGCACGTTTGGTTAATTTCATTTTCAGTTAACGTTGGATGAACCAGAAACATTAGCGATGTTTCGCCCAGTTCTTTTGCATTAGGCAAACGTTCTGCAGGTTTGAAATTTGTATTATCRAAGGCTTTTTCTAAATAAACTTCAGAGCATGAGCCAGAAAAACAAGGCAGACTTTGGGTGTCAGGTCTTGCCCTTTGCCCTTTTTATAATTCGACTCACTCTAGAGTAATGCAAATTATAATACGCCCCTATTTCTTTCATGCTATATCCTCCGCTTTCATACGAAAGTTTTATCGCTTCATTTCGGCTAGTAGCTTGCTGCTCATACCATTGCAATTCCTTTGCCTTTTCTTTGCGCTGTGATATGGGTATTTCACTCAAATCTTTATCTTGATCTATATTGCTCAGTATTTGACTAACGTACGTTTTATCGCCTAAAAATACTTGGTTTTTAAGAGACTCCCAAGGCGATGGTTGGTTTTTTCCTTGGTTTACAAATTCAATATATTTCTTTTGCGCGGTTCCACGTTTTATTGAAAATGCGGATAGCAACCATTCAGTGCTTAGCCACGCGTCATCACCTAACATGCCAGCTGTTTTGCGATAGCTGCTCCAAGGCCAATCCTTTGCTTCTCTGACCATTCTCGCTCTTACTGGGTTTAATACGATATACCGGGCTAATTCTAATAAGTAATTTTCTTTTTGTACCAATATCGCTTTATATCGGCCTTGAAAAACATGCCCAACTTTCCCGTGATAACGATTAGTTAATTGGGTATACACGCCATTAAGCTGCCTCATACCTTTACTTAAATTACCATCAGGAGTTTCGACTAATAAGTGATAATGATTATCCATAAGGCAATATGCATGAATAA
>JAESRY010000006.1 GCA_016764415.1 Cycloclasticus sp.
TGCGGCATAACGGATTCATCTTCACTCAAAGGTATTTTACCCGCCATAATTTCAGCTTTCGATTGCCCATATTCAGCGCTTGGGTTTGCAAAACCATCAGGGTAGATTGGTTGCCCTGTCGTTAAACTGTATTTGTCCGATGCACCCACGGTATGTAATAGTTCATGCGCAATAACTATATTATTACGTTGCTGGTAATCAGCTGAAGCATAGGCATTAACAACGCCTATAAGGCCTTTTTGAAGGCCCAAAGAGTGAGCTAGCGGGCCGCTTTGACGTGGCTGATGATAACGCACATAAATATTAACCGTGCTTTTATCAGCATCAACCGAGTTCTGATACGCCCAAAACCTTAAGCGCAAACTCCAAATCATCACTTTTAATACATTACCGTCTGTTGGTGGCGTCGGTGGTTGAGACAAGATTTCTGCTTGCAAGTGAGAGGCTACAGGGTCAAATTCTAAGTCCTTATAGCCATACCACTGCCTTTTAAAAAACACGTCTATTCGGCTAAAACTTTTTGGCGTTAAAGTTGCAATATACTCGTCCGTTAACGAATTACCATCTCCATTAATAGGGTAAATAGCTACCGACAGAGTATCCAGCCAAGCCGTGCTTTCGAGGCGTTGCAACTTGGTATAAAACGCCGCTACCACCAAAATACAAAGCAGAATGATAATTCTTATAATTTTCATCAGACTTGATTGGCCCTTTTAAAAATCGTTAAATTTGCGATATTCAATAAAATCCATATAATTAAAAATACATCGGCTAACAGGGATATTCTCATGGCAATCGCTTTAACCATCGTTGCAATCATCGCTGCTGCATTTTTTTTCTATAAAAAAAAGACCTCAGCAGAAGCCGCGAAACCTCGTCACACTCCAATAGAAACCCAACAAGAACATGTTCAATCGCTTATTGATAGCAAAAGATTTTGGGGTTTTTATATCGATTACCCTGATGAAGCGCAGTGTTGCCAAGCTGTACTTGGCCTCAACAAAAAACAATTCCCTATTAACAGTGTTCCCGCTCTTCCATTAGAGGGTTGTTCACAACCTGGATGCCACTGTAAGCACGCTGGTTTAGTTGAAAAAAGGAAACCTAGGCAACAACGTCGTAAAACAAACGATCGTCGAGATGATATTCGATTTGAAGAAGTCTCGGACCGTCGATCACATATGGATCGACGATCTGATARCTGGGTCAACCACGAGCAATAAAACGTCTATCCTAAGGCTGCTTAACCGCGTTACATTTACTTAAAATCTCTTGATCAGGCACCCCTGCATTTTTCCAATATAAAATTAACTCGACCGTACACGCTTGTGGTTTAAACGAATCACCGTTAACAACTGGCGCCGTTGTATCGTCAATGGCGCGTACAGCTATAGGCACTGCTTTTTCAGAGATTAATGAGGCCATGACTAATGGGTCACTAAAAAGTGCCTGCATTTTCTGTCTGAACGCGTGAGGCAATGTTCTTTTAGCATTCGTAATAGGTCCTGCTATTGCAGCGCCACCAAATGTATCGTGTCCTTGTATACGCTTAAACCCTAACAGTTGTTTTTTGCTATTGAAGCTTTCAAGCTGGGCATCGAACCACAATGAAGTATCTATCGCCGTATGGCTTTTCCATTCTTTTAAGCTAATTAAAACTACTTTATCTGAACCCGATTCTAATAGCTTATCCACTGCTGCTTGTTTTGTTAGTCCAATAGGTAACTTAACCGTTTTTAATTGTGAAAATTGACCGCCCAATAATTGAGGTAATTTCTCTGTGAATTCATGTGCCATCGGCTGCTTAGATGTCGTGAACGCATCGTACGGACCGCCCATAGATAATTCAAATTCACCAATATATTTAGCCGGTTTCTCACCAGAAACAACGTAAGGCCRCTCATCTAATACACCAATAACGATGGGGGCTGAACTATTTCCTCTTAATTCCAACGCTGGTAAATTAAGCCCTGCTTTGCGTGTATTCTCAGTCAATACACAACCTGATAAAAAAACTAACATTAAAAGACCTGTAATACGATATAGCATAGTCTAGCGCTCCTTTTTAATTTCAAACAACAATACAGATTGGCCCCAGTGTAATCAAGCTAAAGCTAGTCTATCTAATATTCATTTCTTAGATTATTAGTACATAATTCGCATAGCCATATTAAAGTATCGGTGGATATAAAAACTCTGGTTTATAATGATGCTAATTCAAACAATCACTACCCAGCCATTTATGACTTTTAAAACTGCCGATTTATGTGATGATTTTTCAGACACGCTACAAGTTGTGACGCCTATGTTTCAATCTTTTGGCGCTAACAGTCGCTTTAACGGCACAATACAAACCGTTAAAATTTTTGAGGACAATGTTTTTGTTCGTGAGATGTTATCCGAACAAGTTGATGGCGAGGTACTGGTCGTAGATGGCGGTGGTTCGTTACGCTGCGCCCTGCTCGGTGATATGCTTGCAGAAATGGGCTATAAAAATGGTTGGAGCGGCGTTGTCGTCTATGGCTGTATCCGAGACTCTGTTGATATTAATGCTATGCCTATCGGCGTACGTGCGATTCAAACCAACCCACTTAAAAGCATTAAAAAAGGCTGGGGGGATAAAAACATTCCCGTTACTTTCGCCGGAGCGACCTTTAATCCTGGTGAGTTTTTATACGCTGATGAAGACGGCATTATCTTATCTAAACAGGCTCTAATTTAACTATGGGACACAGACTTTCAAAAATTTACACCCGCACAGGTGACTCTGGCACAACAGGACTTGGCGATGGTACTCGCGTTGATAAAGACTGTTTACGTGTTGACGCGTACGGTACTGTCGATGAACTAAACAGCCAAATAGGACTTGTTATTGCGCTTGGCGTTGATGACAAGATTTCTGAACAATTACTCGACATACAACATGACCTTTTTGATTTAGGCAGCGAGCTTTGCGTACCCGGATACAGCGCCATAAATGATGCCAATATCGACACGCTTGAAACCATACTCGATGAACACAATGCAGATTTACCCGCTCTAAAAGAATTCATCTTACCCGGTGGTAACTTATCCGCCGCGACATGCCATATTGCAAGAACTGTATGCAGACGCGCTGAACGCATTGTTGTTAGCCTCGCAAGGGATGAAGACATTAACCCACCCGTTATCAAATATCTAAACCGTTTATCTGACCTGCTGTTCGTCTTATGCCGAGTTCTTGCTCGCCAAGATGGGCAGTCAGAAATCCTCTGGGATAAAAACCGACACCAATCAAACCAAAACAAGTAATAAATTAAATGCAAATACTTTTAGCTAATCCTCGTGGTTTTTGTGCCGGTGTTGACCGTGCCATTGAAATTGTAGAACGCGCCCTAGAGTTATTAGGCGCACCTATTTATGTGCGCCACGAAGTTGTTCACAACCGCTTTGTAGTTGAGAATCTTAAAACACGAGGTGCTGTTTTTGTAGATGAATTACACGAAGTGCCTGATGATTCCACTGTCATCTTTAGCGCTCACGGTGTATCTAAAGCTGTAGAAGATGAGGCCAAACGACGTAAACTGAATGTGTTTGATGCCACCTGCCCTTTGGTAACAAAGGTTCATATGGAAGTGATTAGCAACGCTAAAAAAGGCCGCTGCGTTGTTTTAATTGGCCACAAAGGTCATCCAGAAGTTGAAGGTACAATGGGCCGATATGAGCAGCAAAATTCTGATGTCGATATTGTTCTTGTCGAGTCGCCTGAAGATGTTGCTTCTTTAGAGATATCTAAAGACCTTGGACTCTCGTACGTCACTCAAACCACCTTATCAATAGATGACACAGGTTCAATTATTGATGCCTTACGTGTGAAATTCCCTCATATTTCGGGGCCTAAGAAAAGCGATATATGCTATGCCACACAGAATCGTCAAGACGCGGTTAAAGAGCTCGCTGAAAAATCCGATTTGGTTTTAGTCGTGGGTTCACCTAACAGTTCAAATTCAAACAGACTACGTGAAATTGCCGAAAAACTAGGAAAAAATTCCTACCTAATTGACGGCGCAGAAGACATTGATAAAAATTGGCTAGAGGGTGTTAATAATATAGGAGTAACCGCTGGTGCATCTGCCCCCGAAGAATTAGTACAACGCGTTATCGAACAACTAAAAGAATGGGGCGGTAAAACGGTAACAGAGAACCACGGCATTCAAGAAAAAGTGACCTTTTCATTACCTAAAACGCTGCAAAAATAAGCTTACTATAGACACAAAAAAACGTAAGATTACATACGTTCCCAAAGAGTAGCAATACCTTGTCCACCACCAATACATAAAGTAGCCAATGCATATTTACCTTGAACGCGCTCTAGTTCATGCAGTGCTTTAACACAAATGATGTTAGCAGAAGCACCAATAGGATGACCTAAAGAAATAGCACTGCCGTTTACGTTCACTTTATCCATTGGAAGTTTCAATTCGCGACACACACTTAATGCTTGTGCAGCAAATGCTTCGTTTACTTCCCAAACATCAATATCAGCTACTGTTAAGCCCGTATCAGCCAAAATTTGATTTACAGCAGGAACAGGACCAATACCCATAATTTCTGGCTCTACACCAGCATGTGTATAAGCAACTAAACGAGCCATTGGTTTTAAACCACGTGCTTCAGCCGCACCTTTTTCCATTAACACCATTGCTGATGATGCATCGTTAATACCTGATGCGTTACCCGCTGTGACTGAACCGTCTTTTTTGAACGCTGGGCGCATACCGGCCAATTTTTCAACAGAAATATCAGGACGAACGTGTTCATCTTTATCAAATACAGTCACGCCCTTACGTGTTTTCATTTCAACAGGAACTATTTGTGAGTCAAAACGACCTTCTGCTTGTGCATTCGCTGCACGTTTATGGCTTTCTACTGCAAATGCATCTTGATCTTCACGAGAAATACTGTATTTGTCAGCTAAATTTTCAGCAGTCATACCCATATGGCCTGTGCCGAATGGGTCTGTTAAAGCAGAAACCATCAAGTCCAACATTTTACCGTCACCCATTTTTTGGCCCCAACGCATACCTGATGACGCGTAAAAACCATTACTCATTGACTCAACGCCAGCTGCAATAGCAACATCATGATCACCAACCATAATGCCTTGCGCAGCATTTACAATCGCTTGCATACCACTGCCGCATAAACGGTTAACAGCAATACAAGATGTTTCGCATGGAATACCTGCTTCAATTTGTGCAACACGAGCTGTATAGGCATAGCGATCTTCTGATGGGATCACATTTCCCATTACAACCATGCCCACTTCTGCTGGCTCTACACCTGCTCTAGCAATACTTTCTTTTAATGTAATGGCAGCTAATGCACTAGGTGCAACAGACTTCAAACTTCCACCGAAATCACCAATCGCAGTTCTAACAGCGCTTAGTACAACAACTTCTCTTACTTCACTCATGCTTCTCTCCGTTAATTAGGTTATGCTTAAATACAACCGAATTATTATAGTTGCGTTGCAACAAAAAGTCACCGGAAACATGATTGAAACTCAATACATTACTAGTTGTTCTGCCGGCGGATTACATCAAATTGCTTATACCGAGTGGGGACAAAAAGACAACCCTAACGTGCTTGTTTGCTCGCATGGCTTAACCCGTAATAAGCACGACTTCGATGCGCTTGCCTCTACGCTTTCAGCAACGCACCGCGTTATTTGCTTTGATTTACCTGGTCGCGGTGAAAGTGACTGGTTAAAAGATAAGATGGCTTACGACTATACGCAGTACACTGTAGACGCCTTAATGGTTATCGCTAGAACAGGTGCAAAAAAGGTGGATTGGTTGGGCACGTCTATGGGCGGCCTGCTAGGCATGGCTTTGGCTTCGTTAGAGCAATCTCCCATTAACAGGCTGATTCTTAACGATGTAGGGCCGTTTGTTCCCAAAGCCGCATTGCTGCGAATTGCAGAGTATGTAGGTAAACAACCCCAATTTAAAACTGCTGAAGAATTAGGCCGCTATATTAAAACCATCTACGCCGGTTTTGGAGACCTAACAGATGAACAATGGGCCGCTATGCTTCAACACGGCCAACGCATCTTAGATGATGGGCAACACACCCTTAATTATGACCCTGACATTGCACAAGTATTTACAAACAAGCCGCTAGAAGACGTTAATCTGTGGCCTTTATGGGCTTTTATCAAACAACCTACGTTAATTATTCGCGGAGAAAACTCAGATTTGCTCGACTCAGAAACGGCTACAAAAATGGTTGAAACACACTCGAACGCTCAGCTCATTGAGATTCCAAATACCGCTCATTCACCAGCTCTAATGAACGACAACGATATCAGCCCGATACAGCAATGGCTCAATAAAAAAACCTAATACTACGCGTTTTTAGCTTCAAGCCACCTAAAGAAACTACCACGCGCAGGCTCTTTACCCGTTAACAAATAATCCAAGGTATGCACATTCGCTAAGTTTGCTTCTAACAGTGCTTTTTCTTCTGCTTGCATGCAAATCAATATATCGTCTTCAGTCATCAACACAAAATCATCTGGCGGCAATACATGGATTCTTTTGCCCCGCCGTAACACTAAGGGCACTGCTTTAAGAAAATCATCACGATTAAATGGGGCACGATAAATATCCCCAACAGTTACTTCGGTTTGTTGGAACAGTTTTTGGTAAACCGCTGGTGATTTTTTTTGCGTCAAATGATACGTTTTTATATACGGCGAATGCCCACCCACATTTATAGCTAAGCGATTGGTGATATCGGCCACTTGCCCAGGGTCATTTTCATATACCGAGCGTAAATGACTGAAAAATAATTTAAGTAGAGGCGCTGTCAACATAAACAAAACCATTCTTGCTATGACTAAACTCGGTTGCAAAATAAAATCAACGTCCGCTTTTTTAAATAACACCTCATTCGCGTGATGATTTTGTCTAACAATAGAAAACAAAGATGAATTCACCCTGTTCGCTTGATGGACCATACTCAAGTTAAACGTATCGTTATTAGTACCCGCAATAATACCCACACAGTCCGCTAAACCCGCTTTTCTAAGGTTATCAACATTCGCCCGTCCTAAAACGGCGTGGTCCGCTATCTCCACTATGTTTTCAACCATCGGCTCAATGACCGTTACATCAATTTGCTTCTCGGACATTTTTTTATAAACAATGCGCCCCATTCGTCCATGCCCACAAAGAATCCATTTACCTCCTCTCAATGGGCAAATATTCCTATCGAGAGTAGCCTCCTTGTCTCCAGACACCCATTCATTTAGTGTGTGAACAGTCGGGTTATAAATCATTAGACTCAAGTAGCTCGCGAACACACGAAAAGGGTCCACCACATGTGTGTCGCCACCAATGGCTAAAATTTCACCCTCATTTTCGGCTGACGAAGAACGACAAATAATTTTAATATCAGGCCTTAGAATTCTTGATGAAACCGCAACTTTTAAATTCACATCTTCATCATTCGACAATATTAATACGCCAATACACTTATTGCTTTCTATACCTGCATCTAATAAATAACGCGGTACGGATGCATCTGCACATAAGCCCAAAACCTTTGTTGGATAATCTCGTAATTCTAACGCCTTCAACCTTTCATCATCTAACTCTATCACCACCGCTGACAGACCCGCATCGGTAAGACCGCGCAATAAAAGACTACCGGTATCACCGAAACCACAGACTAAATAATAATCATTACTTTTCTTGCTAACCGCTCGAATGAACCTTTCTTCTGCGAAAGCCGAATGCAAATGTGGGTTTTTAAGTAAGGCGATAATACGGCCAACCGCGTACAACCACGTAACCACACTGACATATAAACAAAACACTGCCCATACTCGTTGCGCATTACTAAAAGGTGAAGGCAACTCCCCAAAACCGGTCGTTGTGGCGGTATACGCTAAGAAATAAARGGCATGAAAAAACGACATGTGGGTCGGTAAACCGTCATCGCCGGGCAAACCTGGAACCAAAACCATGCCAATCATGCAGATTGCATAAACCGTGATTAACACGACAATCGGGGTGCGCATATAGCGCAAAACAATGAAGGATACTCTGCCCAGTGATGAGTCAGACATAATTAAACTAGCGGCGCGACATCAACGTTTCAGATACCAATATCACGACAGAAATCACATTAGCAATCAGCGCTCCACCTGACAGCGATACGATAACAGCGGTAGTATCTTCACTGAGGCCAACGCCTGATATTTGCGTGACATACCCCCAAACAATCGCCCCAGCAATTAACTGTAAATTAGCCACCATGCTCGTTGAAAGAAGCACTGCGCCTACTTGCGTTCGGTCACCCATCTTAAGCCCCATCGCAACCAAATTGACGAAGATAGTCGCAAACAGTTCATAAATATTATGGTGGGCAGAATCATCTAATTCGCCGAGAAAAAAACCAAAATTTAACGTTAGTGCTAAAACGATAAAGAAACTAAATACCACTTTTTCTGCATTCATGAGGCGACTCCCTGACAGTTTTCTTTTTATTAAAATTTTATAACCAAGAGGCCTTCTCCCACCCCTTTCGAAAAGCATAGTCTTCACTCATAAGTTCACCGTTAAGCAACGTGTAATCAAGCTTTATTCAGCATTTCTAATCGTCTTCTTTCTCGCTTGTTCCAGCGAGGGTGACCCCTTATCCAGTTCACGTTGACGGTCTATGCACTGGTGAAAAATATCTTCTCGTTGCTGATCAGAATAACTCGTCCAAGACATAATTTCATTAAGCAAACGTCCACAACCCAGGCACATATCTTCTTCATTCAGTGTGCACATTCTTATACAGGGCGATTTCATACCGTTATTCTACGATTCTAGACAAGCAAAAAAAAGACCTGCAATGCAGGTCTTTTTACTAACTAAACGTTAATTCAGTTTAACTGGCTTTTGCCAATACAAATGAACCCGGTGCAGGCTCTAACTCTGGGTAGGCTTTTGTACCTAATTCAGTTGCCGCAGCAACCGTTTTGTCGCCATTGCTTTTAATCCAAGCATCCCAGTGATTCCACCAGCTTCCAGGTACTTCTTCAGCTGTTTCCAACCAATGGTCAGCCCCTTTGCCTAATTCGCCTTTTTCCCAGAAGTGACGCTTGTTTTTGCTGGCAGGGTTTATAACACCTGCGACATGACCACTAGCAGCCAATACAAATTCAACATTGCCTGTCACTAACTCTGTTCCAATAAAGGTTGTTTTCCAAGGAGCAATATGATCTTCAATCGCAGACAAGAAATACACAGGGCAATCAATTTTACCTAAATCAATATTAACGCCACATAGTTCAACACCATTTGGTGTGGCCAATTTATTTTCAAGGTACATATTACGTAAGTACCACGTGTACATCGCGGCCGTCATGTTTGTTGAGTCGCCATTCCAGTAAAGGATATCAAACGGAGGCGGTGTTTTACCCTTAAGGTAATTATTTACAACGTAGCTCCAAATAAGGTCGTTAGCACGTAACATGGCAAATGTAGACGCCAATTGCTTACCCGGCATTACGCCGCCTTCTTGCAATTTATGTTCGTGCTGCTGAACTTGTGACTCATCAATAAACACACCCAACTCACCTGGATCAGAGAAGTCTAGCAATGTTGTAAAGAAAGTCGCTGTTGCAATTGGCTTCTTACGTTTTGCTGCTAACACAGCCATTGTTGTTGCCAACATTGTTCCACCAATACACCAAGCAACTGCATTGATTTTCTTTGCGTTTGAAATTTCTTTTACGGCATCAATCGCAGGGATAGTGCCTTCTGAAATGTATTCATCCCACGTTACGTCACCCAATGTTTCATCAGGGTTGCGCCATGAAATAATGTACACATCATTGCCTTGTTCTAGGCAATAACGCACGTATGAATTATGTTCTGACAAATCCAAAATATAATATTTATTGATGCAAGGAGGGATAATTAATATTGGGCGTTCATTCACTTTCTCAGTCATTGGTTTAAAACGAACCAATTGAATCATTTTATTTTCAAACACAACAGAGCCAGGCGTTGCCGCAATGTTTTCACCTAAAGTAAATGCTGATTCGTCAGTCATGGTGATACTCCCTTTTTCCATGTCTTTCATCAAGTTTTCAAGACCTGCAACTAAGTTTTGACCCTTCGTGTCCATTGTTTCTTTTAAGACTTCTGGGTTTGTCATCGCGAAATTTGACGGAGACATCGCATCAATAAACTGACGAGTATAGAAGTCACATTTTTTCTTCTCTTTGTCATCTAATGTTGAATCTTCAACCATGCCTGTTAACCAACGGCTAGATAGCAAATAAGACTGCTTTAAATAGTTATGTACTGGGCTTTCTTCCCATTCATCACCTGAGAAACGACGATCGCCTTTCGCAGCTTGAACGCTTGATTCTGCGCTTGGGTTAAACATATTAGTCCAAAGGTTGAACTGCTCTTGATAGAAACCCGACATTGTTTTAACCCATTCTTCAGGGCTTTCCATGGCGCCCTTCATAATGGTGTTCCATGAATTTCCAAATTGAGACATCATTTCATTTGACTCGTTTTTTGAAAAATCTTTAAACATATTCTGGCCTTTACCTGCCATTTTCTCAAAAATCTCTTGCGGGGTTTTATCGTTCATTTTTAGTTAACCTTGGTTAATGTGATTTTATTGCAACGCCGCATTGTAATCTTTTTCTGTCAATTTTACTAGCGCACGACCTTTTGCCAGACATTAGTCGTCATGGTTTTTCTCAGCCAATAGCTGACCATTATCCGACCACGATTTAAATATACCGACACGTTCCCCTTTATCTAAATGGCCTTCTTCGCGCTTTTCACCATTTGGCCAATATGCCGTAAATAAGCCATGATAATTGCCATCGACAACCTCGGCTTTTAACGCAACATTTCCCTTTAGGTACCACGAAATATGCTCGCCGTGCATCGCACCTTGAATAAAGTCCGTTTCTGAAATCTTTACACCCGATGGATGCCAAATGGTGCGCTTCCCATGCATCACATCACCCAAATATTCACACTCTTCAACCAGCTTTCCATCACTGTTGTTTTTTGTTTTTAATGTTATCTCTTTACTCATATTAACGCCCTCTTAGCCGATTATTTCCTAACTGTTTTCTTAGGGTACAAAAAAACGCGCTATAAAGCGCGCTTTCAATGCCTAAAATTTCTAACCGCTTATTTTTTAAGCGTTTTCAAACCCTCTTGGCTCGCAAA
Source organism: Cycloclasticus sp. (assembly GCA_016764415.1). GTDB lineage: Bacteria > Pseudomonadota > Gammaproteobacteria > Methylococcales > Cycloclasticaceae > Cycloclasticus. The sequence goes on from JAESRY010000006.1 coordinate 11,244, forward strand.
ATAAGCCGCTAAGTCAACAATATCTTCATCACTTAATGCCGCTACTGAGCCTTGCATAATAGGGTTATTACGCTTACCCGTTTTATATGCAGTTAACGCGTGCACGATATAGTCTGCGTGTTGCCCAGCAATGGTTGGGAACATAGGGCTAGCACTAACACCGTTAGCACCATGACACGCCGCACACGCCGTTGATTTTTCTTTACCTGCTTCAATATTGCCCATTGCAAACACACTTGCTGATGCAGCGATCAGAGCAGTTACAGAAATTACTTTAATTAATTGTTTCATTTTCTTCCTCAAAAATTTGGTGTGGTCAGCTATTCTTTGCCATCTTGTTCAAAGTAAGCAGCAAGGTCTTGCATATCTTGCTCAGATAAATCAGTTACATTGGCGTACATGGTAACGTGTGAACGTAAACCGCCTTTATACGCTTTCATCGCTGCTATTAAATAGGCTGCGTGTTGGCCACCTAATTTAGGTACGTGATAGGTAGGGTATACATTGTTATAGTTTTTAATCCCATGGCAACCTAAGCAGGTTTGACCTTTCACTGCTCCAGCAGCTGCGTTGCCTTCTGCATAAGCTATTACAGAAAACATCATACCTAACACGAACAAACTCGTTAATAATCGCTTCATTGATTCAATCTCTCTTGGTTTTTACTAAATTCTTTGTAGCGTGCAATTCTACTGAAAACAAGGCCGTTTCGCTAGTAGAAACCCCTTCTCACCACGAATATTATTCTAACTCTGCTAGAATCACGCTTTAAATTTAGGCCTTCATTATGTCCAATATCATTATATACACCACCGCTTACTGCCCTTACTGCGTTCAGGCCAAACGGCTTTTAAAAAAGAAAGACATTAATTTCATCGAAATAGCCGTAGACAAAGAACCCGAGAAACGGCTCGATATGATGCAAAAGAGCCAACGCCGAACCGTTCCACAAATTTTTAATGGCGATACGCACATCGGTGACTGCATGGAGTTGTACGGTTTCGAAAGTGAAGGCACACTGGACAAGCTCCTCGCTTAACAACCGTGTCTAAACAAAAACCACCTCTAGACAAACAGCGCTTAGATACGTGGTTATGGGCAGCACGTTTTTTTAAAACTCGGCGACTATCCACAGAAGCTATTTCTGGCGGCAAAGTGCATGTAAACGGACAACGGGCAAAACCCAGTAAAGAAGTTAGGCCTGACGATGAATTACAAATAAACAAAGCAGGCTACAGTTGGGATATCACTATTCTTGGCTTGAATGCTCAACGGCGCCCAGCCAGCGAAGCGTCGCTTTTATATATAGAAGGTGAAAAAAGCCAACAACGCCGGCAAGATTTAGCAGACCTGAATCGTGATATAAATGCTTCCGCACCCCAATCTGAACGCCCAAATAAAAAACAACGCCGCCAAATACACCGGTTTAAAACCCGCGAATAATTTTGACTTGAGGCCTTTGCACGAGAGTCAGTTTTCGTGAGAGCACCAACAGTAGGCGCTTTAGGCGAGGCAAGAAGAGGCGAAAAAGCACACGACTCCACGGATGGAGGAGGTAGAGCAACGCACGAGCCAAAGCCGAGTTTACAGGGTGTAAATGAGCATTTTGAGCCTATTTTTCTAGTGCCCCGTGCGGGTAAACGCAGCTATCGCGGAAAATGGGCTCGTGCAAAGATCTCAACTTATATACATGAAGGTGGGATTGGTAGACCTGCGTATTTATTCGCATACTTCAACGGCCCATCCGGAAACAAGGCATACAAATAAATCGATGCGCCCTTCTCCGCGCCCAGTGACTTTTTTATCGCTTGGCCAAATAAACGCGCATTCGGCTGATGATTAAATTCATCGTAATAGCATTGTGTGAAATGGATAATTTCCCAATGTTTCGGGGAGAGCATCAATCCATCCTCTGATGCTAAAAATTCGGCAACGCGTTCGCTCCACTGCGACCTGTCTTTTAAAAAACCGTACTCATCACGTTCAAGCTTGTTCATTGTTAAAAATAAGACCGCACTGGATTGTTCTTTTCAACTAATTCAACAAAGCCTTCGTAGTCAACGTATTGAATAAAATCGTGGCTCTGCTTTCTACCAATGCCACGTGCTTTCATATCCGGCTCTAATGCATACACGGGTATATTCTTATCAAAAACAACCGACGAACCTGCTTCAATAGCCGAATATATTGCATTTTCAACTAACAAAATAACATCATCGTTCGACGCTCTTTCGATGCAATCAACTAACACATCGTTGTTTTTATTTACTATATATAACATCAGAAACTAAATACGTGGTCAGCTAAACTCATGTGCCGTTTAATCTCGTCTCGCGCAACGGCTTTGGCTGGAATAACGAATTGATTCTTTTCAATACCTAACGACTTCAACGCTTCTTCCTCAACCCACACGTCGTTAATATCATAAATAGTTAGGGCACTTAAAATAGGCGATACATTTTTTAAACCCATCAATTCCGGTTGCTGATTTTCTAGTAGAGCGAACACACCTTTACCTTCAAAAAGCAAAATCACACGCTGATCAAATGCCGCCGCCATCAACACTGTATCTAAAAACTCTTGAGCTTTTACGTCCCCATGTAGCGGCTTATCTACTATAAAAAAAAGCGTTTTCACCTTATTCACCAAAAATAATATGTCGATCAGAATCGATAACCGCTTCCATCAGCAAGCCTAAGCCTGCAATACGAAACCCGTCTGCTAACGCATTTTCGTAGCCTCCCACCTTTTTCGCTACCGATGTTTCCAACAACCCTCTACGCTGGGCAGATGAGACGCACACCACTAAATCAACACCCTTATCACTATGCAATGACGACCACCGGCTAACGATGTCTCGCTCATCACCTGGGGGGCGCGCATCTCGGGCTGCGTTATAAATTCCGTCGTGATAAAAAAACACACGATACACCTCATGCCCTCTCGCAATAGCCGCTTGAATAAAGTGCCAAGCCGTATCCGCAGCTTGATGCTGGTACGGACTGGCGTTTATTTGAATAGAAATTTTCATTTAACTTACTTTTAAACTCAATTACACTGGGCGACTAGTCAGATGTGGACAGATTATCATAATACCATGCAGCGTTTTTTTACCGTACTCTTAGCGTTTATATGCACCGGCATAATCGGCAGCAGCGCTTTAGTATGGTCTAGTCAAAGCCTTGCAAACAACCGAATTAAACTACCGGACATTGGTAATACATCCAACATTATTATCACTGGAGAGTTAGAAAAAAAGCTGGGAAAAGCCTTTCTTCGAAGCGTCAGACGCAGCATTCCATTGGTTGGCGACCAGGAAATCAACGATTACGTTCAACAGTTAGGCGATAAAATTGCTAAATTTAGCGAACAACCTGACCGTCACTTTAACTTTTTTGTCGTTAACAATCACCGAATCAACGCGTTTGCCGGGCCCGACGCCAATATAGGTATTAATTCTGGGCTTATTTCAGCCACCGAGTCTGAAAGCGAACTCGCGTCTGTTTTCGCCCATGAAATTGGCCATGTTACCCAGCAACACTTGCAACGCGCCATTGAAGCC
>JAESRY010000071.1 GCA_016764415.1 Cycloclasticus sp.
GACTACTTATATTAGCTATGCCGTTATCGTGGCTGTTTACCTCTATCAAGTCATGCAAATAATTAAGGTGAACAAGGATATTTTCACTAAAGAAGTCCCAGATTTATTTCGTTATCAGTTTAAACAAGTGGCCGTTCTAAATTTATCGTATTTAGTAACTTTCGGTTCTGAGTTATCTTTAGTATCCATGCTGCCCTTATTGTATGTTGATATGTTTGGTTTATCGCCCGTTACAGCTGGCTTGCTGGCCGCTATTTACCCTGTTATGAACCTTATTGCGCGGCCTAGTGGTGGTATCTTCAGTGATAGGGTTGGCCGTAAAAAATCGTTAGCTATTTTATTCGCAGGGATCACACTTTCTTTTCTTGTGCTAAGCCAAGTTAATTCTAGCTGGGCTGTTCCTATTGTGGTCTTATGCACGATCTTCTGCGCCATATTTTCACAAGGCGGTTCAGGCGCCGTTTATGCTATGGCACCTCTCATTCAACGTCGTATGACAGGCCAAATTGCTGGCATGGTTGGCGCATATGGTAATGTTGGAGGCTTGGTGTTTCTAACGGTTTTATCATTCGTTTCACCGCAAATATTCTTTATCGTCATTGGCGTTACGGCGGCTGTTGTTCTGTTATGTATATTTCTATTTTTGGATGAGCCAAAGGGCCAAACAGCTGAAATTCTTGAAGATGGTACAGTAGAGCTTATCGACGTCACCTAATTCATTATTAGCTCATATCATGCAATCAGAATTGCTTATAAACCTTGGTCAATCATCTGACAAAGGCATTAAAGAAGAAAACCAAGACAGTTACGGTGTGTTGTTACCTGACTCTCCAGTTCTAGAACAAAAGGGGATTACTGTTGTTATAGCCGATGGTGTTAGCGGGTGTGACGCAGGTAAACTTGCCAGTGAATCATGCGTAAAAAGCCTGTTAAGTGACTATTACTGCACACCTGATTCTTGGACCGTAAAAACCTCCGTACAAAAAGTACTCATGGCAACCAATCGCTGGATGATTGGTATGGCACAACAAAGCGCCGATCACCATAAAGGATTAGCAACCACCATGAGCGCACTGGTTGTAAAGTCTTCAACTGTTCATTTATTTCATATTGGCGACACCCGTATTTACCGAATACGCAATAGCAAGCTTGAACTGCTTACTAATGACCATCGTTTTTGGGTATCAAAAGAGAAAAACTACCTCACCCGTGCGATGGGTATCGACCTTCATTTAGAAATTGATTACAGCAATTTTCTATTAGAAGAAGGCGACGCATTTTTGCTCACAACCGATGGTGTCCATGAATTTGTCAGTGACTCCATTATGCTGTCAAAAATCAATGCCCATACTGACAACTTGGATCGCGCAGCGCGTGAAATAACAGAGCTTGCCATGGAAAATGGCAGCGATGACAACGTCACCTGTCAAATTGTTCGCTTCAATCAATTACCACAAATTAACGAACAAGAAATCTATCGAAAATTAACCGAACTACCCTTCCCGCCAGATTTAAACGCCGGCATGTTAATGGACGGTTATCGAATAGAACGCGAATTACACGCCAGCAACCGCACACAAGTTTATTTAGCAACCGATGAAGAATCGGGGCAACAAGTTGTTATTAAAACGCCTTCCGTTAATTATGTAGACGACCCAGAGTTTTTAGATATGTTCGTGCAAGAAGAATGGGTAGGCCGGCGCATTGATAACAACCATGTTTTAAAAATCATTGAACAAACAAAAACTCGTCGTTTCTTGTATTACGTCACCGAATACATTGAAGGTCAAACGCTCAGGCATTGGATAAACGACAACCCACAACCAAATTTGGCCGACGTTAGAGGTATTGTTCGGCAAATTGCCCGTGGTTTACGCGCCTTTCATCGCGGAGAAATGATTCATCAGGACTTAAAGCCTGAAAACATCATTATTGACACCCAAGGTACCGTAAAAATCATTGATTTTGGATCAACAAAAGTTGCTGGTGTAGAAGAAATTTCAACACCAGTTCATCGCTTAAGTTTACTAGGAACACAACACTATACCGCGCCAGAATACCTAATGGGGCAATCTGCAAGCTACCGTTCAGACGCCTTCTCCTTGGGCGTCATCACTTACGAAATGATCACTGGAAAGCTACCTTTTGGTGAAAAATACGGCGAAAAAGCACTCAGTAAATTAAAGTATATCTCTATGTTAGACATCGACTCGGACATCCCATTATGGGTTGATCGTGCCATTAGAAAAACCGTCAAAAGAAAGCCAACAAACCGGTATGAAGAAATATCAGAGTTTATCCACGACCTGTCTTATCCCAACAAAGAATTTACCGACTTAACCCATGTGCCTCTCATAGAAAGAGCGCCACTAACTGTTTGGAAAACGATCGCCCTAATTAGCGTGTTAATAAACATCTTTTTAGCACTTAAAACATAACGTGAGCGCGCCAGCCTTTTCAAATAATTTATCTGCTGTCGTACTGTCTGGCGGCCAATCTCGTCGTATGGGCGGTAAGGATAAAGGCCTATTAGAACTTGCTGGAAAGCCGATGATTTCTTACGTTTTAGGTAGCCTAAAAAACCATATTAGCGACATTATGATTAGCACAAACAGCGCGGATGTTAGATATCAACAGATGAGTCATCGCTGCATCAAAGACATACTAAAAGGGAACCTAGGGCCGCTCGCTGGCATTCATTCAGCCCTATCTAACAGCCAACATTCACGCGTTCTTATTACCGCATGTGATAGTCCATTTTTGCAAACAGCATTGTGCTCAAGGCTCATTAAAGCGATGGATTCAAGTAACGCTATGATGGCAGTTGCTCACGATGGAGAGCACGTACAAAATACCTTCTCTGTCATTGATATACGACTTAAAACCAATTTGGAGCAATACCTACAACGTGGCGGTCGTCGGTTAATGACTTGGATTAAAGAGCAACATGCTATCGAAGTAGACTTCTCGGATGTTAAAGGTAGCTTTTTAAACATCAACTCTACGCAAGACTTTAAGAATGCAAAAAAGTTAAATTCGTTTAATCAAAGAGTAGCCGCAGCTTATGCTCTAACCGACAGTAGTATCGACTCCTGATAAAAAATGCCCTGTCTTGTTTTGGCTGTCTGGTCTTACGTGTACAAAAGAAATTTTTATGGCGAAAGCGGGCTCGCAACAGTACGCGGCTGAGTTAGGCATTATTCTAATTACACCGGATACCAGCCCACGAGACCTTAACTTACCGGGCGAAGATGACAGCTGGGATTTCGGATCTGGCGCAGGGTTTTACATCAACGCCAGCAACCCCCCTTGGGACACGAACTACCGAATGGAAGACTACGTTGTGAACGAACTATTTGAATTAGTGGGTGAACAGTTTCCTGCAGATTTAGACAAAGCGGGTGTTTTTGGACACTCAATGGGCGGGCATGGTGCCATCACGCTCGCCTTCAAATACCCCAATAAATACAAATCGCTGTCTGCCTTTTACCTATTTGCGCACCAACTTTATGTTTATGGGGCAAAAAAGCCTTTATGGGATATTTAGGTCAAGACACCGATAGCTGGGCAGAACATGATGCTCACCTATTGATTCGCACAACGACAGCACAGTTGCCCTTATTCATTGATCAGGGAAGTGACGATCCCTTTTTGCAAGGCCAGCTATTGCCCGAGCATTTAGTTAACGCCGCTAAAGACGCTAATTACCCCTTCACCTATCGCCTACAAGAAGGTTATGACCACAGTTATTATTTCATCGCCAGCTTTATGGAGGAACATATACGCCACCACGCAAAACAATTAATGGATTAATACGGCGGTTTTCGCACATGCTGGCGTTAACACTGCCGGTTTTTCCGTATAGTAAGTATTTCCTTATTTAACGTGTGTATCAATATGTCTGACTTACTTAAACAAACCTTGCAGCTCATTGACGATGCAAACGCAAGCGACCCAAATGATGGCGTTGAAGCCTTGTACGCAAAACGTATGCTAGAAACGCTACAGTCGTTTGATGACAATCCATCCGAACCACTTACCTTAGCCTGTTACGCACAACACGTTTGTCGCTGGAAACTCGTTCGCAAAGATTTCCCGGCCGGCTTAGAAGGCTATTTAAAATGGCGCACCGACCTTGCCAAGTTACATGCTCAAATTCTTACCGATGCCATGCGCGAAGCGGGCTATAACGATGATGACATTAAACGCGCCAGCAACATTATTCAAAAAAGAAAGCTTAAAAAAGACCCCGAAGCTCAAACGCTTGAGGACGTGTCCTGCTTAGTCTTTTTAAACCACTATTTTGATGCTTTTGCTGGCAAGCATTCTGAAGAAAGAATTATCGATATTGTGCAAAAAACATGGGACAAAATGTCCGAACAAGGACACGAAGCTGCGCTTAAACTCTCTTTGCCCTCTCATTTACAAGCACTCGTTTCAAAAGCGCTTAATTCAAACTAAAACCTTTGTATGAAAGGTCTCAAACTAGCTTTTAGCAAAACTTAAACTACACTCTCTAAAGGTTCTTCTGCACTTGCCGATACTGTTAAACGCCTCAACAATAAAAACGCATTACTTAACGTTATGAAATTAAATCTGCCATTAAAAACAACGCTCATTCTCACCTCAGTTCTATTAGCCATTGTTCCCGCAACGCTTATTTCAGTCTATGTTGGCGGGGTGTCTATCAATTCAAGTGAAGGCGCCTTACAGCAAGCATCAACTGACAAATTAGTTGCGATGAACCGCGTTAAAAAATCTCATATTGAGCGTTATTTTAGTCGTGTTAACAACCAAATCATCACTCTCTCTTCAAGCACGATGATTATCAATGCGATGAAAGAATTTAGGTCAAATTTTGAATATTTTGGCATGAGTGGCGAAATGCCAGGCGAACAACAGCAACGCGAGAGAGTTCAGCAATATTATGACAATGAATTTAGTAAAAAGCACACTGAACTGAACCCAAATAACCCCTTCAATACAAAACAAGCCCTCGATAAAATAAGCCCCGAGGGCATTGCGCTACAATATCAATATATAGCCGAAAATCCTGAACCGATAGGAAGTAAAGATGCCTTTATGTATGCGGAAGACAGCAGTTTATACTCCTCACAGCATTCGTATTACCACCCACCCATTAGGGACTATTTAAAACGATTCCATTTTTATGATATTTTCTTGGTGGACTCAACAACTGGCGATGTCGTTTACTCGGTTTTAAAAGACGTCGATTACGCCACGTCATTAATTGATGGCCCTTACGCTAAATCTGGGCTTGCTGACGCCTTTAACAAAGCAAATGCCAGCGATAATCCACATTTTGTAGGCATTACCGATTTTGCGCCCTATGTACCTTCGTATTCAGCGCCTGCGGCGTTTATCTCAACCCCTATTTTTAAAGCGAGCAAAAAAATCGGCGTCCTTATTTTTCAATTGTCTGTTGATAATATCGACAATATTTTGACTTTTGACAAGGATTGGCAAAATCAAGGCATGGGCAACACAGGGGAGGCCTTCCTTATTGGTAAAGACCTTAAAACACGCAGTAATCGCCGTGTACTAATAGAAGATAGAAAAACATTCCTAAGTGACCTAGATGAAAGCTCCATTAGCCCTGATATAGCTAAAGAAATGGCGCTTAAAAATACCACTATTGGTTTATTCCCTGTACAAACAGACGCTGCAAAAGCAGTTGCTAGCGGTAAAACAGGAACCAGTATTTCAAAGGACTTTAGGGGTGTAGACGTTCTATCCAGCTACACGCCGGTAAATATTAAGGGCTTGGAATGGGCAATCATAGTCCAAGAAGAGGTGGATGAAGCTTACGCTGGGGTTACGGATCTTAGTCTTGACATTCTCAAGTATGCGGCTGCGGGTTTATTAGCTGTAGCGCTTTTGGCAACCTTGGCTGGTTTCTTATTTGCCAAATCCATCCTTAATCCCATATTAAACGTCGTTAATAAAATTGAAGACATTGCCAGCAATATTGAGAAGGGCGACTGCAACTTAAAAGACCCTCTTGATACGGGTATTCACCCTATTGGAGTACGGTTAATAACCGCCACCAACCGAATGTTAAAAGCCTTTGCAGATATCATTAAAGAAGTTGGGGCTTCGGCTCAGGAAGTGAGCAACTCTTCAGTGACCATGTCCGAAGTGGCTGAACAAACACTAAAAGGTATCAAGCATCAGCATGAGGATGCAAAAAAAGCAGCGAGCGCCATGAAAGATATGTCTGCTTCTGTTGAAGCTGTCGCACGGGACTCGCAAGCGGGCGCCGATATTGCTCACGAGGCCGATCGCCAAACGACCGAGGGGCATAAAATTGTTGATGACGTGGCTGCGGAAATTACTCAACTTGCCGGTAGCGTGGAAAATATCTCGCAGGTTATCCATCAGCTTGAAAAAGACAGTATTGATATTGGAGCCGTTATTGGTGTTATTCAAGGTATTGCAGAACAAACTAATTTATTGGCCTTAAACGCTGCTATTGAGGCCGCTCGAGCCGGTGACCAAGGTAGAGGTTTTGCCGTGGTAGCGGATGAAGTGAGATCATTAGCAAGCAGGACACAAGAGTCAACTCAGGAAATTCAAAGCATTATCGAACGTTTACAAAGCCGTTCCAAAGAAGCTGTTGCAGCAATGGAGCTTGGGCAAGGGCAAGCAATAAGCGGCGCCGAAAAAGCACAGCTTGCGGGCGCTACCCTGGCTGAGATTTCAGAGAAAGTATCAGAGCTCGATAGAATTTCGACTCAAATTGCGCAAGCAGCAAGCCTTCAAACTAAATCTGCCGAAGAAATTACCAACAGCGTATCGAGTATCAGTTTAATTTCTGAGAAAAATGCTAATGCGGCAAATCAATCGGCTGATAAAAGTAAGGCTTTATCTCAATTAGCAACGTATTTAAAATCGAAAGTTTCTCATTTTACAGTTTAAATAACATCGCGTTAACTTCTTTAATCTAGCGGCTTGGCATATTGCCTAGCCGCTATTTTCAAGGTATAACAAACCCCTCAGTTCTGTTTTTCATCTACTTTTAGGGGCTCATTATGAATTTATTTATTCGCACAATTGTTACCGGACTATTATTCGTTTTTTCCATTCACGCTAACGCTGGTTTTCTAGACCAAGATTTCACAAAAATAACCTTAAAAACCACCCACGTTCGCGGCAATATTTACATGCTGGAAGGCGTTGGCGGCTTTGCTGGCGGCAACATCGGCGTATCTGCCGGTAAAGATGGCGTTTTGCTGGTTGATGACCAACTGAGCCCGATGCCTGAAAAAATTAACGCTGCTTTAGCCAATATAAATACCGGAAAGCTGCGCTTTATTCTTAATACACATTGGCATGGCGATCACACGGGCAGTAATGCACATTTCGCCAAACATGATCACGCCACCATTATTTCGCACAGCAATGTAAGARAGCGTTTAATGGCTGAACAAAATAACTTTTTTGGTAAATCACCGGCTTCACCGAAAGAAGCTTGGCCGCTCATTACATTTGAAGATGCGGTCAGCATTCATTTCAATGATGAAGATATTCAATTCACCCATTACCCCAATGGCCATACCGATGGCGACGGTATTATTTATTTCCCAAAAAGCAATGTCGCACATTTGGGCGATCACTTTTTTAACGGCATTTTCCCGTTTGTCGATTTAGACACCGGCGGCAATGCGTTTAGCCTGACTAACAACATCAAGAAAATTATCACTACCTTGCCAGACGATGCACTTGTTATTCCAGGGCATGGCGAATTATCTGACATGAAGGGCTTGAAAGCTTATTCAACAATGCTAGAAAGCACCACCGCTTATGTAAAGAGCAAAGCAGCTGAAGGTGAAACACTTGAAGAGATTCAATTGGGCGGCTTACCCAGTGAATGGACCGCATGGGGTGGCGGCTTTGTTAACGAAGCCAACTGGATTAAAATTATTTATTTCAGCCTAGCAAAATAAAACAAACAAAATGACTGAAAAAACTGAGCAAGAATGGCAGGCTGTTTTAACGCCTGAAGATTTTCAAGTTTGTCGTCAAAAAGGTACCGAACCTGCGTTTTCTGGCCTTTATGCCGACAGCAAAACGCCTGGCATTTACCGCTGTAAGTGCTGTGAAACACCTTTATTTGAATCCGACACAAAATACGATTCTGGCAGTGGCTGGCCAAGTTTTTGGAAACCCATCAACCCCGATGCCATTAAAGAAAACAGGGACGCCAGCCATGGAATGGTYCGCGTTGAAGTGGTTTGCGCCGCCTGTGATTGCCATTTAGGGCATGTGTTTGAAGACGGACCACAACCGAGCGGCTTGCGATACTGCATTAACTCAGCCTCGCTCAACCTTGAGGAAACGGACTAATGCCATCGGCCATACAGCACGCGCAAAATTTACTGGATTATATCGACGCCAGCCCAAGCCCTTGGCACGCAGTACAGTCAACCACTACAATACTTAACTCTTACGGTTTTGAAGAGTTATTTGAGGGTGATGCATGGGCGTTAGAGCAAGGAAAGCATTATTACGTTAAACGTGATGATTCATCCATTATTGCTTTTACTACTGGTTCAAAAAGCTTGACGGAACACGGTTTTAACTTAATTGGCGCACACACTGATTCACCAGGACTGCGTGTAAAACCTAAACCTGACAACCAGAAAGGTGCATTTAGCCGCATTGGCGTTGAAGTATACGGCGGGCCCATTTTAGCCACCTTCACAGACCGTGACTTAAGCCTTGCGGGGCGTGTACATGTTCTACAAAACGGTGAACTTTCATCAAGACTAATAAAATTTAAAAAACCTTTTTTGCGTCTACCGAACCTTGCGATTCACATGAACCCTAAAGTTAATACAGACGGTTTAAAACTGAACAAACAAACCGAATTGCCCTTATTGCTTGGCGTGGCCAACGATGAGCTTAAGAAACAGCCCGACATGGCTGAGTTAATAGCCAACGAATTAGGCATTAAACAAAGCGATATTTCAGCCTGGGAATTACACGCATACGATACGCAAGGCGGCTCACTTTACGGGCTTAACGATGAGTTTTACGCTAACAGTCAATTGGACAATTTGGCGTCTTGCCACGCCGCCTTAATGGCTCTGGTATCCGATGCCTCGCTGCATTCAAGTAATTTTAACGTGTGCGCCTTTTTCGATCACGAAGAAATTGGTAGCAACAGCCATAAAGGTGCAGACGGTAGTTTTTTACCCGATGTTTTAGAACGTATTGCCGATACATTGCAACTTTCAAGCGAAGACTATAAACGCGCCTTATCTAACAGTTTTTTAATCAGCGCCGATATGGCTCACGCTTATCAGCCTAATTTTCCAAGCGCTTACGAGCCAGATCACAAAGTACTGGTTAATCACGGCCCTGTGGTTAAAGTTAACGCCAATATTCGTTATGCATCAAATAGCGCGTCTCAAGCTAGGTTTATTCAACTATGTAACCAGGCCAATGTGCCGTATCAAACCTATTCACATAGAGCCGACTTAGGTTGCGGCAGCACCATTGGCCCAATGACATCGGCTCAACTGGGTATTAACACCGTAGATGTTGGCTGCCCCATGTGGGCAATGCACAGCATTCGCGAAAGCGCCGGCGTTCAAGACCACGGGTATATGACGCGTGTATTCAGTCAATTCTTTAGCTAAACAACCATGAAATTTAAATTTACTTTACTTATTTTCGCGGCAGCTGCCATTGCTCTGTTTTTTTCCCGCAGCGAGAACTTTGTGCCAAGAACTGCGTTAGATATTTACCACCACTATATTGACGCAACCGAAGCACAGGCCATTCCGGGTTTAACGCCTGAAGCAGCCGTGGAAATACAAAAACGTGTGGTCTACGCGCTGTCTGAAAACTGGGGGGGCATCGCTGGTTACAAGGCGGCTCTTACCAACCCTGACATCCAACATAAATTAGGCATTAAACAGCCCTTATTGGGTATTTTTTTGAATACAATGCTAAAAGAAAGCGGCGCGGTTATCTCTATTAAATCAGCAACACACCCTTTTGCAGAAGCTGACCTGCTGGTTCGCGTTAAAGATTCATCGATAAACGATGCTAAAACAGATGAAGAACTATTAGCCGCTATTGACCAAGTCATTCCCTTCATTGAAATACCAGACCGCCTATTTTCTACCGAGAAACCATTAACTGCCGATATGCTAACGGCCATTAATACCGGCACACGATATGGTGTAATGGGGCGGCCTATTCCCATGGAAGACGTTAAAAATCTTAATCTTTGCCAAGTTGGGATTGTTTACGACGACCATAGTCATTTAACGACCGGCCAGTGCAGCGCCTTAATGGGCAAGCCTGTAAACGTCATTCGTTGGTTACGCGATACGCTTTTAGAGCGTAATTACCCTCTAAAAGCGGGAACATTTTTATCCCTTGGCAGTTTGACTGTCCCCATCCCCGTGAAAAAAGGACGGCTGACAGCAGTTTATACGGGTTTAAATACACAGTCCCACGTTACGGTTTCCGTCACGTTCAAATAACCTTAACCACAAAATGGTAAGTGTTGGCATATTGCCTACTCGGTTACTTATACATTAACCCGTATGTGAGGCTACTTTATTACGCCCACCACTCTTCGCGTCGTAAAGCGCTGTGTCGGCCCACTCTATCAACTCATTGCTGGCTTGTTGCTGCACAGGCACAATACTTGCCGCACCCACACTAACGGTGACTCTACCTGTCTCGCTATTTCCTTCGTGTTCATAATTAAGCGCGTATACCGCGGAGCGAATACGATCCGCAATGGTTATGGCACTCTCAATATTCTCACCTGGCAAAATAACTGTAAATTCTTCTCCACCATAGCGTGCCACCAAATCAGACGGCCGCTTCACCTCTTGCGAGATGGTGCGAGCAACTTTTTTAAGACAATCGTCACCAGCCTGGTGGCCATAGATGTCATTAAACGGTTTAAAGAAATCAATGTCTATAAACAACAACGCCAGCGGCGTTTGTTGGCGTTGCGCAAAACCCCAATCCGTTTTCAACCTATCATCAAAAGTCCGGCGGTTAGCCAGTTCGGTTAAACCATCCACCTGAGCCATCTTTTCTAACTCATCTTGGGCTAGCCTTTGTTCGGTTAAATCACGTAGCGTTTCAACGACTGCAATCATCTTACCCTTTTCGTTAAAAATAGGCCCTGCATCAATTGATAAATAAAAGTTACCCGGACTAGCTGGCACCTCACACCATGATTCTACACTGAAGTGCTGCTCATCGTCTTTGCTATCAATTCGAACGTCATAAAGGCCTTTTATTTCATCTAGCTTATCTTTTAAAACTAAATCGGCTAAACAATCTCGAGGCTCATCATAAAATGCTTGCCAATGATCACGCGTACCCACCAACTTTTCTGCACTAACGCCCGTTAATTGCACACAAGCTTTATTCCAAATTAACACCTTGCCATCCGCACCTAATACAAACGTTGGCACAATCAAGTTGCGTAGTAACCGTATCGCAAACTGTTCGCCATTCGAAAATTCACTTTCACTTAAAGGCTTTTTTTCTTTTGTCATTATTCGTCCGTGTATTACGTTATATCAATCTTAAAAACTGATACTGCATGACTCACCCTGAGCTGTCACCTCGTTGTATGTACATATTGTATTTCAAAGCACGCTTATTACTTAAACACAGTTGCTTCTATAGCTATAATCTTTAACTATCAATGCGACGCCCAAGCATTCTTTTTAGTGTGCCGTCCTTGTCTACCAAGTGATGTTTTAATGCGCCAGACACGTGCAATAGAACAACGGCTATCAATAATGTACTCGCAATTTCATGTGTCTCGTGTGCAATCCCTGCAGCCGGGCCATTGATAGGAATCATTTTCCCAGCTTCATCGGGGTTCGGCGTTGCCGCCAAAAATTCCAAACCAAACACCGCCAAGCCGTAACCACCCAGCGCGGACATCAGCATGCCAGATATTGGCATCACAACCGTTGCGATAATCAGTACCCAATGCACAATTTTAGATAGCGTATGCTCCCATGATTTATATGTACTGGCCGCTTCTGGCCAACCTTGTTTTACACGCCAGATAACGCGCATTAATATCACCACAAAAATAATCATCCCCACTGATTTATGGAGGGGGTAGAGCGAATGCTCCTCAAAATTGGTCATGTAAACGCCCACTGATAGCATAATAATCATCGTCACACCCACCACCCAGTGCAAGGCAACCGTTACGCATGATAATTTTGTTTTTGAATCGCTCATTTGTCGTTCCTATATCAATATTAAATTCACGTTTAAGATATCATAAAGCCACCTTCTTTATATATGACTCTACGCATGTCTGACACCCTTTTCCCTACTTTATATATTCCCCATGGAGCCGGCCCTTGTTTTTTTATGGACTGGACGCTTGGACCTGCTAACACATGGGATAAAACAGAACACTGGCTAGCCAATATCCACGAGAATTTGCCTTCTAAACCTAAAGCTATCGTTTGCATTTCAGCGCATTGGGAAAATGATGCTATTAAAATAAATTCGCACCCAAATCCTGCATTGTATTTTGATTATTATGGTTTTCCATCGCATACTTACGAATTAACCTATCCGGCACCTGGCTCACCCAAGTTGGCTGAATCGATTCAAACTTTACTGGCTGAAGCGGGTATTAACAGTGAACTGGATGACGAACATGGATTTGATCACGGAACATTCGTTCCTTTAAAGGTTATGTTTCCAAAAGCTGATATTCCAGTTGTACAGATTTCTTTGCAACGTAATCTCGACCCAACTTTCCACATAAAAATGGGCAACGCTCTGCAATCCCTAAGGAAGCAGGGAATTCTTATTCTAGGAAGTGGCATCAGCTTTCATAATATGGATATTTTGATGCGCGGCAAAGATACCGACAATCATTCTGGCACCTTTAATCAGTGGCTAAACGATGCGTGTGAATCTCCTGTAGAACAGCGGAACACTGCGCTCAGTGAATGGGCAAACGCGCCTTCAGCACGCCAGTGTCACCCACGAGAAGAACACTTGTTACCACTGATGGTCGTGGCGGGTAGTGCAGGAAATGACCTAGGAAAAAACGTATTCACAGACCGGGTAATGGGTGTTACCGTATCTGCTTATCAATTTGGTTAAACGGAAAAAATCATGGCTAAACTACTCTATATTCAAGCATCTCCACGCGGAGATCGCTCAAGCTCTAGCGATGTGGCAAATAGTTATATCGATGCATTTAAAGCCTCATCTACAGATAATAGCGTCACGATACTGAATGTTTGGGATATAAACCTGCCTGAATTTGACGCTGACCGCCTCAATGCTAAATACAGTTTTCTACACGGACAAAATCCAAGTGATGCTGAAGCAGCCGCTTGGCAAGAAATTGTCGCCATCGCCGATCAGTTTAAAGATGCCGATTGCTATTTATATAGTGTGCCCATGTGGAACTTCTCAATCCCCTACAAACTAAAGCACTATATCGACGTTATCACTCAACCTGGCCTAACCTTTAGCTTTAACCCTGAAAAAGGCTTTTCTGGCCTCGTAACAGGTAAGCCAGTCACTGCCATTTATTCACGTGGAGGTGAATACAACAACCCCGAAGCGCAAGGCATGGACTTCCAAAAACCGTACCTTGAAATGTCACTCGGATTTATCGGCTTTCGTGACATCAGCAGCATCATTATAGAACCAACATTGGCCGGCCCAGAGTCCGCTGAAAAAACCATTAACGCCGCAAAAGAAGAAGCAACAAAACTAGGTGCTAACGTTTTATGAATTTGCAAATCGAGAATAAAAAAGCGCTGGTTTCCGGCTCAAGCCAAGGTATCGGTTTTGCTATTGCTAAGACCCTAGCAGCCGAAGGCGCACACGTTATTATCAACGGGCGACGTGATGAAAAGCTTCAAGCCGCAAAGCAAAGAATCTTGGATGAATACCCAAACGCAAGCATTGAGTGCTTTGCTGGGGATTTATCTAGCGCTGACACATGCCAACAATTAGCTAATTCGCACCCATCTGTAGATATTCTGGTTAATGCTCTAGGTATTTTTGAACCGAAACCTTTCCTAGAAATACCGGATGAAGACTGGGAGCGCTTCTTTAACGTCAACGTCCTTAGTGGCGTGCGATTATCCCGTGCATACCTGCCCTATATGCAAGAAAAGAACTGGGGACGCATTCTATTTATCAGCAGCGAAAGCGCGGTACAAATCCCAAAAGAAATGATTCATTACGGCACCACCAAAACAGCGCAACTAGCTGTATCGCGTGGGCTTGCTGAAGAATGTGCTGGCACGGGCATTACCGTTAACGCCGTACTACCTGGCCCGACTCGCTCGGAAGGCGTAGTTGAATTTGTAGACCAAATCAGCGGTGGCCAAGATTTTGAGGAGTTCGAAAAGGAATTCTTCCAATCTGTCAGGCCCTCATCACTCATTAAACGCTTTGCCGATGTGCAAGAAGTCGCCAATATGGTCGTTTACTTGTGCAGCCCATTGGCATCAGCAACCACAGGTGCTGCGATTCGAGTGGATGGCGGTGTTGTTAAAGCCTGCGTTTAACCTGACATAATTTAACCCTTTTAGAGAGGTCCAATATGCCTAAAAAAACAAGAGAGCTTCAAAATCACCATTTCGACTCAACCATTTGGAATGACTTTAAGTTTAGAGATGATGATATCGTTATCGCA
>JAESRY010000169.1 GCA_016764415.1 Cycloclasticus sp.
AACTCATTAATATAACCATTACCGCCGAGTGTTTGGATTGACTCTAGGGCAACTTTTACTGCATTTTCTGAAGCGAACAATAACAATGATGCGGCATCTTTTCTAGAGTCGTTACCTTTGTCATATTGTTCCGCTACACGATAAGCAAAGGCGCGTGTGCTTTGTAAGGCAGTGTACATATCTGCCATTTTGCCTTGCATTAGTTCGAAAGTGCCGATCGGTTTGCCAAACTGTTTACGTTCGTGAATATACGGTAGGCAGATATCCATTGCCGCTTGCATAATGCCGATTGGACCGCCAGATAGCACCATCCGTTCGGTGTTCAAACCGCTCATTAATACTTTTACGCCTTCGTTGACTTCACCAAGCACGTTTTCTTCTGGGATTTCGCAATCTTCAAAGACTAATTCGCAGGTGTTTGAACCACGCATACCTAACTTGTCGAGTTTTTGTGCAGTAGAAAAGCCTGGCATGTCTTTTTCAACGATAAAGGCAGTCATGCATTTTGAACCGGCTTCTGGCCCTGCGGTACGCATGTAAACGATTAACACATGAGCGTCTGGACCATTAGTAATCCACATTTTGTTACCGTTGGCGATCCATTTGTCGCCTTTCTTAACCGCTTTACAGCTCATAGAGCCAACAACATCTGAGCCTGCGCCAGGTTCGGACATCGCCAACGCGCCAATATATTCACCGGTACATAATTTAGGCAGATATTTGTGACGTTGCTCTTCCGTGCCGTTCAAATACAAATTATTCACACACAAATTAGAACCCGCACCATACGATAAAGCAATGGATGCAGAGGCTCTGGATAATTCTTCCATTACAACAAGGTGAGAGAGGTAGTTTAAGCCTGTGCCACCGTATTCTTCCGGTACTGTCATGCCAAGCAGACCCATGTCACCAAATTGAGTCCATAACTGGTTTGGAAATTCATTTTTTAGATCTGTTTCTTCTGCTAAAGGAGCAATTTCACCCTCAGCAAATTTACGCACGGCATCTCTAAGTTCATCAATTTCATTATTGATTTTGATATTAAATGGCATAACTAACTCCAGAATTGTTTTTATTTGCTATACGGGAATACTATCACTATACTAAATCTAATACTAGTTAGAATCTAATAGGCATTAGAAAAATAATGGACGCCAAAATAATAAAACTCAAACCCATTTTAAAAAAGGATAAAACACGTGAAGTTTTGCTAGATAAAGCTGCTCAAGTATTTAGTCGACAAGGTTATCAATCTGCTTCATTAAAAGAAATTGCATCAGCCGCAGGCATGAAAGCGGGTAGTTTGTATTACCACTTTGCATCCAAAGAAGTTCTGATGATCGAGGTATTAGAAAGAAGTATTAAATTTATTAGTGACACCGTTGCGGAAGAAATTGAAAAATTAGATGATGACTACCCGTTTGAAGACGCTTTAAATGCTTACATTAGGGGGCATTTAACAGCCATTCTTAAATCTCCCGATTACACAACAACGACAATAAGAAACAATGGCCAAGTACCTAAATCAGTTCAAGCCGCACTACACCCAAAACGTGAACATTACGAGCAACAGTGGCGCAACCTAATGATTCAAGGAAAAGCGGAAGGGGTTATTCGAGCTGATGTTGATGAGCAATTATTACGCCTTATGGTACTAGGCTGTTTGAACTGGTCTTCTGTTTGGTATAAATCAGGCGGCGCAAGTATTGATACTCTTGTGGATCAATACACAGATGTTTTCTTAAATGGTTGCCGTAAACAGGGGGTAAAATGAACTTTAAATTTCTAACGTACGAATTAGACACGCGTGGTGTTGCCACGCTAACATTAAATAGGCCCGACACACACAATGCTCTCAATGCGGGTTTAATACATGAATTACAAAAAGCATGTGCCGCGATAGAGCAAGATAATCACGTTAGAGTTGTGATACTAACTGGGGCAGGAGCCAGTTTCTGTGCTGGCGGAGATTTGCGTTGGATGCAAAGCAATATCAGCAAACCACGTGACCAACGAATACAAGAAACCGGTGAGCTCGCTATGATGCTGGCAATGCTTAATGGCTTATCTAAACCCCTCATTGCTCGCGTACAAGGGCCTGCTTATGGTGGCGGCGTGGGAATGATCTCTGTCTGCGACATTGCCATTGGCGTAAACACTGCAACATTTGGTTTAACGGAAGTTAAATTAGGCTTAACGCCCGCGACCATTTCACCCTATGTTGTAAAACGCATTGGTGAACCGAATGCACGGAGAAATTTCTTTAATTCACGAATTTTTAAAGCCGATGAAGCCCAACAAATGGGTTTACTAACATTGGCTGTTGAAGCGGATGAATTAGATCTGACGTTAGAACAAGAAATAAAACTGATTTTAAAATGTGCTCCCGGTGCGATTGCTTCGACAAAAAAGTTAATTGCCTACGTCGACTCTCATACATCAGCTGAAAACAAAGCCTACACGGCCGGTAATTTGGCGGACGCTTGGGAAACAGAAGAAGGCCAGGCTGGTATCAATGCCTTTTTAAGCAAGGAAAAAGCCCCTTGGGTTTAATCGTAAACAATAATTTAAAATAGGAAAACAATATGCATTCAATTTACTTTTCTGAAGAACACAATATGCTACGCGACCAAATACGCCGCTTCGTTGAACAACGTGTGATGCCAGTTGCTGAAGCTTGGGAAGAAACAGGCATGGTCCCGCGTGAAATACTGCAAGAAATGGGAGAGTTAGGTTTTTTAGGTATCCGTTATTCATCTGAATTCGGTGGTAGTGAAATGGGCGCCTTAGGCTCAGTTATTTTAGCTGAAGAACTCGGCCGTTCTACCTTTGGTGGCTTTACAGTAACCGTAATGGTCCACACTGACATGGCATCACCTCATTTAGATAATTTTGGAAATGCGGCACAATTAGCTAAGTATATGCCAGACATTATTGCGGGTAAAAAGATTGTTGGTATCGCGGTGACCGAGCCTGATGCCGGCTCAGATGTTGCTGCAATGCGTACACGCGCGGTTAAAGACGGTGACGAATATGTTTTAAATGGTGCAAAAATGTTTATTACCAACGGCATCCACGGTGACTTGTTTTTTGTAGCCGCCAAAACGGATCTAAACGTTAAATCGTCACGTGGTATTTCAATGTTTGCAGTTGAAAAAGGAACACCAGGTTTTACCGTTGGTAGAGGCCTTAAAAAAATGGGTTGGTTATCCTCCGACACCGCTGAATTGGTGTTTGATAATTGTCGCATTCCTGCCGAAAATCTTCTCGGAGAGGAAAACAAAGGCTTTTACTCGATCATGCGTAACTTTCAAAACGAACGTCTTGTATTAGCTGCACAATCAATGGGCGAGGCATCTAAAGCCATTGAGATAACCTTAGATTATGTAACGACTCGCAAAGCGTTTGGCGGCGTGCTATTTGACAAACAAGTTATTCGCCAACGTTTAGCCTCTCTGGCCGCACGTGTTGAAGCTGGCAAACAACTTATTTACCACTGCGCATGGCTTGATGAGCAGGGCTTGGACTATATTAAAGAGGTCTCCATGGCTAAGGCCTTTTGCTGCGAATTGGTTAATGAGGTCGTGTATGATTGTTTACAATTTCATGGTGGCTTTGGTTATATTCGCGAAAGTGCTATAGAACGAATGTACCGAGACGCACGTATTCAAACTATCGGCGGCGGTGCTACAGAAGTGATGCTTGAAGAAGTATCTAAACGAATGGTTGATTAACCTATTAAAAAAAGACCTAATGTAACGTTGATTATAATTGATTCGTTGTAGATCTTGAATCTATTATTCGCTTAAGCATTAATGCGTCATTATCCAAATGAAAATAACGTGCAAGTTGTGCTTCATTAGGCTTGCCAGAAAAACGACCATATCGATTTTTTTTAATCTTCTGCTAGAAAATCAATCGACATAACAATCCTTCTCTCAACGTCCGTACTTTGTGAGACGCTTCTAAGTACGCGTTGTCGGTTGCCTCAGATGAATCTAACACTAGAAAAAGCTCTATAGTTTATTAACTTGTATCGTAATATGAGATAGCCGAGGTAGATGTTGCTTTAGGATCTGCTTGTACTCATATGGCTCAAGTGGTTGTTCAGCAGCAACAGATAGGATCGCAGCTTGATGTGACGTACCTATTTTCCAAATATGTATATCGTTAATAATKCCTTKGTTTTCGCTTTTGATGGCGGTCGCTATTTTTTCAAAGGATGAAGTWTTAACAGATTTATCRAGTAGCACATTGCTCGATTCTTTAATTAAYCCATAAGACCAACGTGAAATGACGGCAGCACCGACAATCCCCATAACTGCGTCCATCCAGATCCAACCGAAATATTTACCTGTAAATAATGCGACAATAGCCAGTATTGAGGTTAATGTATCAGCTAAGACATGGAAGTAGGCCGCTTTCATGTTGTGATCATGGTGATGCTCATGTTCATGGTCTTCGCCATGATGGTGATGATCGTCATGTAACACAAAAACCGAAGYAATATTAACTGTRAGGCCAATTATGGCCACCACGATTGCTTCATTAAARTGGATTGCCTGRGGTTCGATGAGYCGTTGAACGGATTCAATCGCCATCATYAAMGCAACAATTAATAACGCAATCGCACTGGCAAATCCACCAAGGTAATTAACTTTACCCGTACCAAAACTAAAATCCCTATTATTGGCATGCTTCCTGGCGTATGAGTAGGCAAAAATAGTAATCAGAAAAGCAGTAGAATGCGTTCCCATGTGCCATCCGTCAGCAAGTARTGCCATTGAGCCGGWCCARGTACCTGCGSCAATTTCTAGCACCATARTGAYKGTAGTTAACCAAAAKACRATTTTAACYTTGTTTTCAYGGTGTTTATTGTCGATACCGAAATYGTGKGAATGAYCCCATTGAATACYGCTRTTGTTTTGCATTRAKNTTCCTTAACTGACTGGCTTATCACTAAACTGATAATGGTGTTATTTACGTAAAAACAATATACTATACCCCAGTATAGTAATTATCAACTCCAGGGGGAATATGTCTCATACAATCGTTGGAAAGAAAAAGCTGCTTAGTCGTGTCAGGCGGATAAAGGGACAATCTGTCGCTTTAGAAAGCTCGCTTGAAGGTGAACCTGATTGCATGAAAGTTTTACAGCAGATTGCTGCTATAAAAGGGGCGGTCAATGGACTAATGAATGAAGTATTAGAAGATCATTTGAGGGAACATCTAGGTGCAGAGGATATTTCCCAACAAAAGCGGAAGGAAGAAGTAGAACAAGTCATTTTAGTTTTAAAAAGTTATCTAAAATAGTTGAACTGTTTTAGTGCCTCTAACGCTAAAGATAAAAGGTTGTAAAAAACTTTTTCAGAAAAGATGAGTGGCACTCAAAAAAAGTGACGTTTCAAGCTAGAGGCCTGTTTAGGTTATTTACGCGAAGGCGATACCTTAATTATCACTCGTATCACTCGTATCACTCGCTTATCGAGAGGTATTTGAGAGCATACTGTTTTATCAAGCGTTGTGGGTTCAAACCACGGAAAGCGGTCAAAGCATGATTGTATATGGCYWRKKKCTGATGATTATATTAGCGTCTATTATGATTATTAGAGACAACCGRAAACARCGTAAAGTAARCGTTTAAGKTTAAGGCGTATCTATGCTTTCAATGATAGGGCAGCCTTTATCTGTGCAACCGCATAGRTTGAGTAATAATGTTAACTCTTTGCGTAATTTGTCTAGCTCRACRGCTTTGKTTTCTATGCTTTTAAGTTTTTGACGGGTGAGGTCTCGAATCTCAATTCGACTGTCTTGAGGAGCTTCCCGGAATAACAATAATTGTTTAATCTCATTGAGTGTAAAGTTCATGGATTTTGCACGAATAATAAAACGCAGGCTWGAAACATTTTTATCTGTGTAAAAACGTACACCGCCCGACGTACGGCCTATATTATTCAATAATCCAATTTTTTCGTAATACCGCAACGTATCACCCGTTATCCCAAGCATGTCTCTCAAATCAGTTATTCGGTAGAGGTTGTTTTTCATAGGTGTTTACTTCGTTATTAATGCCTTGTTCAAAGCGTGTTTTATTGTGCTTAATGTAGGGGCTCTTGTAAACGTAAGACGTCCATTAATGGCAATGCTTGGGCTTGATAAAACTCCTAGTTCTACTGCGTAATCAATCTCTTCAATGATATTTATTTCGCGCAAATCAATGCCCTGTAAGCTATCAACAAGTTGTTTAAGTGCTGTTCTAATCTGCCCACAATGCGGGCAGTTAGGGTTGGTAAATAGCTCGACGTGAACGGTCATTAATAGTGAAAGCGAACGCTAACAAGCACTTGTGTATGGTGTTGTTTGCTAACGTTTTTAACAAAACCCGCTTCAAGTACCCATTGCTGGGTAATACGTTGTAAACCTAAGGTTACTTGATGCGTCATACCATTATCTTCATGCCATCGACCATTCAACTCTATAACACTATCCTTTTCAGCGTCAGGCGAGCCCCAATCTGGGTAATTTGCTGGACTAAGGCGATATTGCCAAGAAACATCGTAACGCCCCAAGTATTTGGTATAGACGCCACCCGCTTGCCAAGCCGCATCACGTTTATCGTCTGTAGCTAAAATAGCACCTCCCAATAATGCGAATCGATCACTGCCATCAAATTTATCGTTTTGCCACGTTATATGTCGGTACAACAGGCTAATGTCGCCTATTTGCTCGCTACCACCGGGTGATAAACGGTAAGGCAGGCCCATTAACACCGTTTGCTTATGGCTGATTCCCCACGCTAAATTGGTAACAAAGGTATCTGTGTTTGTATCACGGTTATTGAGAAGTTGTAAGCGGACCACTTTGCCACCTTTTTCAACGGGTAGCGCAACGAAAGAACGAAGCCCCATAGCCGATGGTTTATCACTATGATAAAGAGTATGGCAGTACGCAAATAAGAATAAGGCATACGTTACTGGGGGGTGCTCATTTTACCCGGAGTAAAGCCAGAGTCGATAATGGCTTGACGAAGCGTATTTCCATCTAACGTTTGATCTTTTTTCAGCACAATGCGTGCTTTTTTTAGTTTAAGGCTAAATTCTACAGTTTTAACGGCCGGTAAAGCATTGAGTTTACGACTCAAGCCATCTTGGCAAAAAGGGCAGGCCATGCCTTTAATATTAATTTCTATAACGTGGTCGTTAGCATCATCAATCTCACTAGTTGCAAATGCCAGT
The DNA here is from genome assembly GCA_016764415.1 of Cycloclasticus sp. Classification (GTDB taxonomy): domain Bacteria; phylum Pseudomonadota; class Gammaproteobacteria; order Methylococcales; family Cycloclasticaceae; genus Cycloclasticus. The sequence continues at coordinate 7,236 of JAESRY010000169.1, forward strand.
CCGCTGAATGTTATTAAAAGGATAAAAATAAGATTTTTCATAAGCTGTCCATCCAAAGTCTTAGGGGGAGTAGTACAAACGCCATAAAAAAACCAACACCCCATATAGCTATAGAGCCTAATAAGATGCGTCGGTTCAATCGTTGATTTTTGTTACATAAAGCAGCGAGGTCGGGTCAGTAGGGCAGGCTCTACCAGACCGATACGCCAGCCAAGCTGATAGGCAGAGCATCATGGCGGATAAAAAGAACACCCAATTCTTATGTTCGCTTAACCAAATCAGTTGCGGGAAAGTACTTGTTAATGAAGCGACAGTTGCCCCCATGCCTAGGGTGACAAATAGAATGGGTAAGGCGCAACAAATAAACGTACTGCTGCTTGTGAGCAGGCTAAACCATGTGATGAATAAGCGTTTAGGTAGTTTTGAATCCGGCTTTAGCGTGTCGTGTTTACTCGTCATACCGAATAGTTTATTAGTTGGAGTCGACTCAAAGTAAAGAGTTTATTCGCAGAAGATAAAATTATTTTTTTTGAGCTTGACAGTTAAATTAACTCAGGAGTAGACTTTGGAAATGGTACGTATTCGACACATTATCTTTCAAAGCATACTTGTTATGAGTTTGCTCGTTTTGCCATTGCAGAATGTATTGGCTATGACTGATATGGGTTCATGTGATATGGATATGTCAATGTGCATGTCGGATATGGGTAATGCATCGACAACAGATGCTTCTTCTAGTATTGATTGTGGTGACAACCATTGTAATAAATGCTTTCACGGAGCATCTTTTATACTAACAAATGCGGCCGTCATTAATGACATTAACGCACATCAACAGTCTACTGTTTTTGACAGTAGGTACCGTAGCTTTTATACCCCTCTAGACTCACCTCCACCCATTATTTCCTGATTTTTTTGGCTCGTTACTGACTGGTTTAAGTAACGGTTATTAATTAATTGGACCGTCGTTTTGGTTCAATAATCAGGAAATTACAATGGTATTTAAAAACTTCTTCCCTCAGGGAAATATTGACCTTTCAAGACGTCGTTTTGTAACGGGCGTCGCGGCTGGTAGCGCACTACTTGGCGCAGGCTTTACGCCTAGTCAGGTACTTGCAAGCAACCGCATTAAACAGCAAGCACAAACCCTAACGGGCACACAATTCAATTTAACGTATAGCCCAACGCCGGTAAATTTTACGGGCAAAGACCGTTTTGCTACGGCGATTAACGGCTCTGTACCTGCGCCCATCCTACGAATGAAAGAAGGTGACCATGTCGAGTTAAATGTTAAAAACCAACTTGCTGAAGATACGTCTATTCATTGGCACGGCATTATTCTACCCAGTGGGCAAGATGGTGTGCCGAATGTTAGTGATGGCTTTGTGGGCATTAAGCCTGGTGAATCATTTACCTATAAGTTTCAGCTAAAACAAAGCGGCACGTATTGGTATCACTCCCATTCTGGTTTTCAGGAACCAACAGGGGCTTATGGCGCCATTGTTATCGACCCCATTGAGCCTGAACCTTTTAGTTATGACCGTGACTATGTGGTGCTTTTGTCTGATTGGAGCGATGAAAGCCAAATAATATGTACGCAAAGCTTAAAAAGCTATCCGATTACTACAATTTTAAAGAGCGAACCATTTTTGATGCGTTAAATGAAATAAGTGAAAAAGGTTGGGAAGGTTTTTGGCGCAGTCGCGGTATGTGGAATCAAATGCGCATGTCCGATCGTGATATTACCGATGTAACTGGATATACCTACACCTATTTGATGAACGGGCAAACGCCGGATGATAACTGGACGGCACTGTTTAAGCGCGGCGAGAAAATCCGCTTGCGGTTTATTAATTCAGCAGCAATGACTTTTTTTGATGTTCGTATACCGGGCTTAAAAATGACCGTTATTGCAGCCGATGGGCAGAATGTACAACCCTTTACAGTTGACGAATTTCGACTAGGCGTGGCTGAAACGTACGATGTGATTGTTGAGCCGAGTAGTGAACAGGCCTATAGCATTTTTGCTCAATCCATAGACCGCAGTGGTTTCACCTGCGGCACATTAACCCCAGACGCAGCGATGAAAGCACAGCCACCGGGAATGGATAACAATATTATTTTAGGTCATGGCGATATGGGTATGAGCATGTCGGGTATGGCTGGGATGAATCATGCTGAGATGAAAGGCATGGACCATAGCAAAATGTCCGGTATGGGTAGTATGAAAGGTATGGATCATAGCAAGATGTCCGGTATGGGTAGTATGAAAGGTATGGACCACAGTGGTCATAATATGGCGAATATGAAACCAGCTCCTGAATATGGTTCAGGTGCCGCTGGGTACGGAAGTAACAGGCCGGTTAAACATCAAGCAACTGAATTTGGCCCCCATATTGATATGCGCGCCGATGCACCCCAATACCGGCTTGATGACCCCGGCATTGGCTTGCGGGGTAATGGGCGACGTGTATTAACGTATGCGGATTTAAAAAACTTGTACAAAACTCCCGACCCTAGAGAGCCAGAAAGGGAAATAGATCTTCATTTAACCGGCAATATGAGTCGCTATATTTGGTCCATGAATGGCGTTAAGTTTGCCGATGCGCAGCCTTTAAAGTTTAAATTTGGTGAGCGCTTACGCATTAATTTCATTAACGACACCATGATGAACCACCCCATGCACCTACACGGTATGTGGAGTGATTTAGAAACCGGCGACCCTGACTATATCCCACGTAAACACACGGTGATCGTGCAACCTGGATCAAAGGCAAGTTATTTGGTAACGGCAGATGCAATGGGCAGCTGGGCTTATCACTGTCACCTGTTTTTTCATATGTTGGCTATGTTTCGTAAAGTTGAAGTGAGCTAGGAGATGATGATGAAAAAGATACTGATACTCATAGGGTTGCTTATCTCAACTACAGCTATGGCGGGTGGGCGCGGAGATGATCCATTACTCACAAAATTCATGATTGACCGGCTTGAATATAGAGCGACAGAGGGTCCTGATCCAGTTGTTTTAGAAGGCCAAGCTTGGATAGGTAAGGACCTAGATAAACTTTGGGTGAAAGTGGATGCAGAGCGAGTTAGCGGTAAAACTGAAGAGTTGGAACTGCAGTTTCTATACAGCAAAGCAATAGCACCGTATTGGGATGTTCAAGTTGGTTGGCGTCACGATAACTTACCTAGCCCCAATCGTGATTGGCTGGCGTTTGGGTTTCAAGGCCTTGCACCTTATTTCTTTGAAATTGATGCGGCCGGCTTTATAGGTGAAGGTGGGCAAACAGCGCTCAGACTTGAAGCTGAGTATGAAATTTTGCTTACCCAGAAACTTATTTTAACGCCTGAAGTAGAAGTTAATTTCTACGGTAAAGATGATATTGCGACCGGTGTTGGCGCTGGCTTATCAGATGTCGAGCTAGGGTTAAGGCTTCGCTATGAAATCAAACGCGAATTTGCACCGTATATTGGAATTAATTGGACAAGCAAGTACGGAAAAACAGCCGATATAGCAAAAATAGCCGGTGAGGATAAGTCGGATGCACAATTTGTGGTGGGCGTTAGAGCGTGGTTTTAGTGCCTAAATTAACGTTATTAATAATACAAAAGGACAGATACAAATGAAAGCCAAAGGTTCTCTTAACAACATAGATGGCAACCAATCAATATCGATTAAATTAATAGTTATAGCCTTGTTAAGTATTGCGTTATCAGCGCCTGCTTTTGCGGGTGGCTCTCATGGTGCTAGCTCATCAAGTTCTCATAAAAAGCCTTCTAAACGGGTGTTTTCTGAAGAGTACATGCCTCATTCTGAAGGACATGATCATGATGCGGGTTTAAGCCCGGTTGGCCGACCTGCCGCGCAACAAGAAGCGACAATGACGATTGAGGTTGGAACGTTCGATACGATGCGCTACGCATTCTTACCTGCCCTTGAGATAAAGCCGGGAGATGTTGTTAAGTTTGTCATTACCAATCAAGGGAAAATTCCTCACGAGTTTTCTATTGGCGATGAGGCCGAACAAGAAGCACACAGAGCGATGATGCGAAAAATGCCTGATATGGTTCACCAAGATGCCAGTACGGTAACTATACAACCAGGAGAAACAGAAATTCTAACTTGGAAGTTTAATACGGCAGACGTTGTGATTGCCTGCAATATTCCTGGGCATTATGAAGCGGGTATGTCTAAAAAAATACAGCTTAACTAAGTAGTTGTCAAAGCGTTAACACTGGGTGTTTATCGAGGGTGTGGTTTTTAACTTTGTAAGGAAATAAAACACGGTAATTGTAGAGCTTATGACGGCGATGGTTAGTTTTCAGCCATGTTTTTCGACAAACTCCTTCATGGTTATGATTATGCTAGAGCCAAGTTGAACGTCTTGAACGATATCTTTTTCGACAAAAACAGCCGTTGGTGTTGCGCGTATATTGAATTTTCTGGCGGTATCGAAGTCTTTTGAAATATCCACGTTAACGATGTTTGTGTGAGTACTACTTTGTTCAACAACCCACGGCGTGATGTTTTTACAAGCGCCACAATGGGGGGCGTGAAAGTAATACAGTTGCCAGTTTTCGGGTGTTTTATCAGTATCGCTATTTGGGTTTGCTTTGCCGATTAATTTAAAACGTGATAGATAAATGTTGGCGAAATACATAAGTATAAGCATGGCAACGGCGAAAAGGAAAATGGCTGGGTAGTTCATGAGTGCCTTAGTTAGGTTTTTGAAGGTCTAGTATAAGCGTTTTCAAGAATCGAGTCGCCTCGCCACCGGTAACTACTCTATGGTCGATGGTTATGGACAGTGGCAACATATTTCTAACGGTAATATTGCCGTTGACGACGATGGCTTCCTCACGTGCTTTGCCTGCTCCCACAATGGCAACGGTGGGCGGTAGAACAATGGGCATGGCATAACGCCCTGCAATGCTGCCATAATTTGACAAAGTGATGGTGTAACCGCGTAGTTCTTCGGCTGAAAAGCTTCGTTGTGTAATTTTGTTTTTTAGTTCGCTTAGTTTGGCGGCAATGCCGCTGTCGCTTTCTTTTTGAATATTGCGTAATACAGCGACAAAAAGTCCTTGTGGCGCGTCGATGGCTAGTCCCAAGTGAATATCGTCTAGTATGCGCCGGCCTAGCGCGTGTGAGTCGTACCATGCGTTTAAAGACGGCTCGGCCTTGCAGGCGTTAATCAGCGCACGAACTAATCTGGGGGTGATATCGGCGGTGTTTTTAATCAGGCTAATATCGGCGTCATCAACAACGGTAGCAGGCGCCACTTCGGAGTGAGCTTGGCTCATATTGCGAGCCATTGCGCGGCGTACGCCCCTTAACGGTTCCATTGGCCCAACATCGGCGAGTATACGAGCGACTCGCCTAACATCGTCAGATTGAATTAATCCGTCATGACCACTGGGTGTGACCATGGATAAGTCGACAGACATCCTGTGTGCTAAGGCTCTGACTGCCGGCGTGGCTTTTGTACTAGCGGTAACGGATTTTTTTTGCAAAGAACCATCCTCAATGATGTCGTTGCTGGTTTCCATTTTTCCGACTACTGTGCTGGCGTCTTGTTGGCTTGTGCCTTCAAACTCGACCAAAGGGTCGCCTGTTTTGACAATATCACCCGCGTCACCATATAAATGCGTGATAACGCCAGACGTGGGTGATGGAATGTCGATGATGGCTTTTGCGGTTTCAACCGAGACTAATGGGTCATTGACCGAAACAGTGTCACCGACGTTGACGAACCATTCAACGATGTCTACATCGGGTAATCCTTCGCCTAAATCGGGTAAATGAAAAATGTTCATTTGTACTCCATAGACTGTATGGCGGCATCAATTATGCGCTCAGTTGAGGGCATGTAATAGTGTTCGTTTTGAAACATCGGCATAACCGTGTCGTATCCAGTAACGCGCTGAATGGGGGCGAGCAGTGAGGTAATGCTTTTTTCGGCTAACAGGGCGGCTATTTCGGCGCCAACACCGCCTGTTTTAGCCGCTTCGTGAATAATAATGCAGCGGCCTGTTTTGTTTACTGAATCGATAATGCTACTGATATCAAGCGGCTTGATGGTGACAAGGTCAATCACTTCAGCGTCGAACCCTTTGCCTGCTAATTGTTCTGCCGCCTGTAGGGTTTCTTTAATCATCGCGCCCCAACTAATGAGTGTTAAATCGACGCCTTCGCGCAAAACAAAGCACGTATCAAGTGGTAACGCTTGTCCGTCGTCTTCAATGGGCTGTTTTCCGTCACGATAAATTCGTTTGGGTTCTAGGAAAATAACGGGATCTGGATTGTTGATGCAAGCGTTTAGTAAACCATAGGCGCGAGAGGGGGACGACGGGATAACGACGCGTAAGCCGGGTATATGCGCAAAGATGGCTTCGGTGCTTTCTGAGTGATGCTCTGGCGCGTGTATACCGCCGCCAAAAGGCACGCGAATGACAATGGGACAGGTTAATCGGCCTCTAGTACGGTTTCGCATCCGCGCTGCATGGCTGAGTATTTGATCAACGGCTGAATAAATAAACCCCATGAATTGAATTTCTGGGATAGGCAATAAACCTTGAGTCGCCATGCCGATGGACATGCCGACGATGGCCGATTCAGCCAAGGGTGTATCAAATACGCGTTGCTCACCGAATTCGCTTTGCAAGCCATCTGTGGCTCGAAAGACCCCACCATTAGCGCCGACGTCTTCACCAAACACGATGATGTTTTGGTTGTTTCGCATTTGATAAGCGAGCGAGTGGTTAATGGCTTCAATCATTGTCCATTCATTCATGACGTTTCACTCCGTCAAGAAAAAATTGCCGTTGCTCTGCAAGGCTGTCAGGGATTTGCGCATACATAAAGTCAAAAAACTCGCCAACAGCCTGTTTAGGTAAATTTTTGTAATTTTCAATGGATGCATCAATACCTTGTTGGCAATCTAAATGTAACGAGGCGTCATCTGCTTTTGTCCATCGGTGATGGCTGTTTAAGAATTGTTTGAAGCGAATCAGAGGTTCATGTTTCGTCGCATCTTCATAAGCACTTTTATCCATGTATCGGCTGGCGTCATCGGCTGTCGTGTGGTCGCAAATGCGGTAGCTAAGCGCTTCAATAAAAAAAGGTTGTTGAGTTTGGCGAATTTTCTCTAGAGCATTTTGTACGTTAATGTACATTGCAATTGCATCATTGCCATCAACTCTAACGGCAGGAATGCCAACCGACAACGCCTTGTGCGCGATGGTTTTAGAGGCGGTTTGTTTGTTGAGCGGCACTGATATTGCCCATTGATTGTT
>JAESRY010000007.1 GCA_016764415.1 Cycloclasticus sp.
CGAGTAAATTTTCTATAGAAAAAGCTAAAAAACTGAGCAAAGGCTTTGTTTACAGCAAGCGCGCTAAGCGCTCTTTTGGTATTGAGTCTATTTTCTTGATGGGCAGTGTCGGTAGCATTGCGTATGTCAAAGGCAGTGATATGGATTTATGGTTATGTCACGCGCCTGATTTATCGGCGGCGCAGCTGCAACTATTGCAAGACAAAGCGACGGCTATAGAGAAATGGGCAGATACGTTAGGTTTAGAAGTGCATTTCTTTTTAATGGATGCAGAACGGTTTAAAAATGGTGTCGCCACTCCATTATCGGCTGAGAGTAGCGGTAGTACACAGCATCATTTATTGCTTGAAGAGTTTTATCGAACAGCGCTTTACGTTGCAGGCCGTTACCCTGTTTGGTGGCTAGTTCCTGCAGATCAAGAGAATAACTATCAGGCATTCGTTGATAACCTTTTAAAACAGCGGTTCATTGACGAAAAAGACGTTATCGATTTTGGCGGGCTTGAGAACGTTCCTGCAGAAGAGTTTCTAGGCGCATCTTTTTGGCATTTGTATAAGGCGATTGATTCACCGTATAAATCACTGTTAAAGCTGATGCTGATGGAGTCTTATGTAGATCGGTATCCTGAATCAAATTGGTCTGCGGTACTGATGAAAGAGCGCGTGTATTCTGGGGAGTCAGATGCAAACAAACTGGATGCGTACCTCATCTTGTACGACGTGTTGGAACAGTACTTTATTGATAGAGACGAACCTGAGCGTTTGAATTTGATGCGCTATTGTTTTTATAGCAAATTAAGTGAACATGCGAGTAAAAGCGTGAAGCAAGATTGGCGACAAGAAGTGCTTGCGGGCATGCTAACCAAATGGGCGCCGTTACCAGACTACCTAGAGAGTGCGCTTGAAAACAAGCAGTGGGGTATAGCGCAGGTTCAACAAGAAAAAGAACGGTTAACAAATGAGCTAACCAGTAATTACCGGCTTCTGATGCGGTTTGCCCAAGAGCGGATTGAGAAATCCAAACGTGACAGTGAAGAACTGACGTTACTGGGCAGAAAGCTGAATGCTGCCTTTGAAAAGCGACCCACTAAGTTAGAGCGTTCAACGATTAAAAACATGCGTATTCGGCAGGAAAGTAAAGTTCTATTGACGCAGCATGTCGCTCAGCATGGGCAAACCAGCTGGATTTTGTCTCGGTTAGATATTAACAATAATGAAGAGTTTATTCGGCAAGAAAGAGGGTTGATTGGTTTGTTAGCATGGTGTGTTGATTATGGCGTATTGGGCGAAAAGACAAAAATCGCACTGGACCCAGGAACTAGCCAAATTACTTCGCGAGAAGTATTACAAACCTTACAAAGTGTTTCAGTGTTTTTTAAGACGTTACCAAAAAAGCCAGCGGATCTTGAAGCGTATCGCTATAAACCGGTTGTTTCTAATGTGATGTTAGTGATTAATTCGGGTGTTGATTCAATGAGCGACTTTACCGAACAGGGAATAAACCTGACGAGTCAACGTTCCGATGCGTTGAGCTTTGGTTCACAACGCCGTAATTTGATTCATACGGTGGATATGATGTTCCGTAATTCCTGGAATGAAATTGTCGTAGGAAAACACGAAGCAATGGACGGCCTAATGGCTTGTTTATGTGAAATCTTTGATCATAAAACATTAGGCTCTAAGCAAGTGTTGCCAACCTTGGTGTGTACCAGTTACAACTCGCCACGTGCAATGAGCGTATCGAAGAGGATTCAGCGCTTATTTAAAGATATTGCAGAGGTGTTTAAACGGTATCGCCAACAGGTGACGCCAAGATTAGTCATCCAATCCGCGCGTTCATTTTGCATTATGCAAGTTAAAGACCGAAAGATGACATCGGTTGCGGTATCACAGGAAAAATTATTGCTTGAACTATCGAAACCACAAACAACTTATAGCCCCATTTATTTTGACAAAATGATTGAGCAAAAAAGATTGCTCCCCGTCATTTGTGGCCACCATAAAGAAGGCCGCACTCAGCTGTATTATGCGCAAATAGCCGATGATAAAGCGCAAGTGTATATTTTGGATGAAAAGGGATCTTTGTTTTATAAAGAGCATAATTTTAGAAATGAAGCGTTATTACTTCAGTCTTATATAGAGTTAATTGAAAGCATATTTCACCGCCGTCGCTTAGCGGCATACGAACAAGATGATATGACGTTTGATTTAGAGTTGGAGTGTTATCGAGTTGAGAAAGTCGGCACACGTTGGGCCATAGAAGAACGCAGTCAACCTAATAGATCTAACAATAAAGGCATGGATGTTCGCGTGGCGTCCGATGGGCAAACTAAAGAAATAAATATTTACTGCAATGAGCAAACGTTTTCAAGCGTAGAACACGGCGATAATTTATATGTCGCCGCTTCAAGCTATATCCGACAAGAAAGGCAAGCGAAAGAAGATTACCCAGTTTATGTTACAGATATAGATGTGCCACACGAGGAGCTAAAAGCCTCAACACAAGCGCAAATTCAAACGATTCATTATTTGAACTACAAACAGCGCATAGAAAGAAAGCTTAATTTTTAATGCTTTTGTTGGCGAAATTCGGGGCTAGTTAAGGTTTTCATGAAAGCAACTAGATCAGTTTTTTCTTGATTACTTAGGTGTAACGGAAAAATAGCTGGATTTAAGAATTTATTTTTTTCGCCGCCTTTGTCGTAATACTCAACCACTTCTTCTAATGCTGCCATCGTGCATATAAGGCGCGGTTAATTCTATGTTGCGAAGTGTAGGTGTTTTGTATGCGCCAATGTCTTTAATTTGTCGGCTAACAACAAAGCGCCAAGAGCGGCTTGTTGTGCTTGGTTTAATGGCGCAACGGCAGTTGAGTAATTGGTTTTTGCTCGTTTTAGAAACTCGGGTTTCCTTCAAAAGCGAAGCTATGACATCTATTTATATAACTATTATCACTAAGTTTATTCTAAAAAATAATAAAGAAATTTGAGCCAATAAACCCCCCGTGTAGCAAGGGCCGCGCGGGGGTAGGAATATCCCTATGTAGTGGCCGTTATCTTAAATGGTTAAGAAGTGTATCTACATCGCTGCAAGTGAACGGGTCATCGGGGCAATTATCCATTTTGCCGGGTTCACTAAATAAGGCAGTTATTTCACCGTTATCTACAATCATTGAATAACGCCATGAGCGATCACCAAAGCCCAAATTCTCTTTTTTAACCAACATACCCATTAAGCGGGTGAACTCACCGTTACCGTCAGGCAGCATTTTTACGTTTTTCACATCGAGGTTTTTGCTCCACTGAAACATCGTGAAGGCATCGTTAACGCTTAAGCAATAAACATCGTCTACGCCAAGGTCTTTCAATTCTTGGTGTTTAGCATCAAAACCGGGTAGGTGTGTACTTGAACAGGTGGGTGTAAATGCGCCTGGCAATGAGAAAAGAACAACCTTCTTATTGCTGAAGATGTCATTTGTTGAAACATCCTGCCAGCGGAATGGGTTGTCGCCGCCTATGCTTTCGTCTCTTACGCGGGTTTTAAATGTAACTTGTGGTACTTGCTGTGTCATGTGGATCTCCAATATTGTTCAAATAAAATGAGATCGTTGCACGAGTCCATTTTCCGCGATGGCTGCGTTTACCCACGCGGGGCACGAGAAAAATAGGCTAAAAATGCTCATTTACAACTTGTAAACTGCGCTTTTTCGCCCCTTTTTGCCTCGCCTAAGGCGCCTACTGTTGGTGCCCTCACGAAAACTGACTCTCGTGCAAAGCTCTCAAAATGTGATATGTCTAATAACTGGAGGTATTTTAGTTGCCTTTAAAAATTAAATATAATCGATTGTTTTTAATCGCATAATAGATTTTATCTATTTACAGCTGTTTATAATGATTCGCTTTAATTCAGACATCAGCTTGATGCGAGGGTTCGTTTTTCGCCAGACTAAACAAATACGCCGTTTGGGTTGAGGCGCTTCAAACGGAATGTAGTGAATAGCAGCAATGTCACCTTGAATGGCTATATTAGGTATAAAGGTAATGCCTGTGCCCGCTATAACCATTTGTCTTAAGGTTTCAAGGCTGGTTGCTCTAAGGTTCTGCTCTTCTTTTACGCCGGTTATTTGGCAAAACTGCAGCGCTTGATCGCGCAAGCAATGCCCTTCATCCAACAGTAGCAAAGGTTCGTTCATTAAATCAGCTGCATTAACCGAGCTTTTATTTGCTAGCGGATGGCTTGGCGCAACAGCAAGCATAAATTCATCGTCAAACAACTGCTCTGCCATCAGCGTATCGTCATTAATGGGAGCGGCTAATAAAGCAACATCTATGCGCCCCTCTTTCAATTGCGTTATTAAATGCTCTGTTTTCTCCTCTATTAATATAAGACGAAGTTTAGGGAGCTCTTCCTTTATGCGTGGAATGAGCGCTGGCAATATGTAAGGTGCGAGGGTTGGGAAGGCGCCGAGTGTTAAATTACCMGCAAATGGGTCTTGAGCATTTTTTGCAATGGCTTCGATCAATTCTGCTTCTTGAAGTATGCGTCTTGCCGTTGTAATAATCTCTTCGCCAAGCGCTGTAATTAATACCCGCTTGTTATTACGCTCAAAAATTTTAATGTTTAATGATTCTTCAAGCTTTTTAATTTGCATGCTCAGCGTCGGTTGGCTAACAAAGCATTGCTCTGCGGCCTTAACAAAGCTTTTTAAATCAGCGACGGCGACAATGTATTTTAAATCTCGTAGGTTCATGGCTTAATGTTTATTGAAGAAATAAACCATAGTTTATATCTATTGTCTTGCTGAAAATAGGTTGTAGAGCTTATGAAGATGAATACTTAAAATACGGGGTGTTGTTATAGGAGGACTAGTCCCCAGGTTAACGCTGTTAATACGGTGCCAAAGAGCACAGCAGCAGAAGCAATATCCTTGGCTCGTCCAGATAGATCGTGATGCTCAAGGCCGATTCGGTCAACGGTGGCTTCAATAGCTGAGTTTAATAATTCAATAATCATTAGCATGAGCAAACTGCCAATAAGAAGGATTTTTTCAACAGCTGTGTCGCCAACATAGAATGCCAACGGGATACCGATTATTGAAAGAATTGCTTCCTGTCTAAAGGCCTCCTCGTGAATCCAGCATGCTTTTAGGCCAGCCAATGAGTTGTTCCAAGCAGCATTGAGTCGTTGAATGCCTTTTAAGTTTTGTCCGGCCATTGTTATTCCTAGTTGAATAGTTATTTTATGATTAGTTTATAGCAACATTTTCTTTGTGTAACAACGATGCAAAATCAATCATATGTTTTTTATCGTGCGGCGAGCCAATCATGCGTTTTATGGGGTTAAATTCATCACTATAAATGCTACGTGTTGTGTCATTGCCTTTAAAATTGATACCGGCTAAATCCGCCCAGCTATAGATAAAGTCAGATGTTTGGTAAGCATGATTAAGTGTGTTTGAAAGGTTTGCTGTTGAATGTGTGTTTTTCCACTCAGCTGAAAGCCAAGTTATAAATGGAATCGTGTACATGGCTGGCGTAGGCTTGCCTTCATTTCTGCCGCAAAAAAGCGTTTCTTTAGTGTCGTAAACTTCTTCACCATGGTCTGAGAAGTATACCAAAGCGCTATTGGGAGACTTCTTTTTCAAAATATTAATTAAGTTTGTAACAACGTAGTCGTTAAATAATATCGCGTTATCGTAGTCATTGTATTCGTCGGCATGCTCGTCAGGAACCCAATCTGGCATATCTGTACGATCAGTAAAATGTTTAAAGTTTTCTGGGTAGCGGTAGTTGTATTTACGGTGGGTGCCGATTAAGTGCACAACAATGAAATTAGGTCCGTTGCTGTCACTGAGTGCTTTCTCAAAAGGCTCTAGAACATCATCATCAAACTGGCTAGAGTTTTGTACGCGGTTATTATTAAGGTAAACCTGATGATCTGCTTGTTGAGAAAATGTTAGCAACATAGTGTTGCGTTGCGTTTGCGTTTGTTGGTTAGTAATCCAGTGAGTTGTATAGCCCGCTTGATGCATCATATTCATGAGGGTTGGCTGTGTAAGATAGACGTCCGGGTCTTGCTGGTTAGCAAACGTGAGCACTTGTTGTAATGCTTCTATAGTAGAAGGTCTTGGGCTAATAACATCGGAATAGGTGAGTAATTCATCGCGCATTTCATCCAACATAGGCGTGGTTTTACGCGGATAGCCATACAAACTCATTCGTTTTGAATTGGTTGATTCGCCTATAACAAGCACCATTTTTCGGTTTGAGTTTTCGTGAGTCAAATTTTCTAGCGGAGGAACGAGATTGCTTGCTGCTAATTGCTTATTCATCGCATCAAGTACTTTTGAGTACTTAAAGTACCCAGCAATAATATTCCACGGCGCGACTGGTTCAATATGGTCTTGGAAATTCTTGACAGAACTTTCCCAGCTATTGCCGTAGACGATAAGAGGCTTTAACAAGCTACCGCCAAATAACAAAGAAATAACACAAATGGTGACGGTTTTGTTTAACCTGGGTAAATAGACGGGTTCAATCTGACGCCATAGGTAAACAGCAGTAGCGGCATGAGCAAGCGCCGTCATAATAATGCTGATGTTGATGTAGGACTCTATGAATTCTTTGCTTTCAGAGATATTTGATTCGAAGATGATAAACAGAACGCTTTGTGAGAAGTCTTGACCGTAGATATAAAAGTAACTCAGGCTGGTTAGCGATGCTGGCCAAATCAAAAGTCCGATAATGGCGGAAATTTTACGTGTGTGCTGTGGCCAAGCAAGGGCTGGAATCATCCAAAGGGTTGAGATAATGATGGCTTGGCGAAGGCCAACAGTATTAGACATGCCGGTGGCGTAAATAAGTATTTGCGTTAATCCGGAGAAGTAGAAAAAATACAGATAAAGTTTACCAAAGGCTTTCCAGCTAAAACTTGTTGGCATAGGTATCTATCCTAAATGGGAATGGATCAACATTATGAATAGCGAAAATTAAGGAATTCTTAACGATTAGAATTAAATGTTAATTAAAGTAATAATGTACGCCTTGTAATTTTTATTTTCTCCGGATGAAGAAGCTAATTAAACGATACGTGCTAGCAGGGTTTGCTGCTTCATTGTTAGTTGTGAACAGTGTCTATGCAAACGAAGTAGATATTCTAAGCGCCGATTTACGCAATAGCTCAGGCGATTGGTGGACGACAAATGTCACCATTGAGCACAAAGATACTGGCTGGGAGCATTATGTGGATCAGTGGCGAGTGGTTGATGAAACGGGCAATGTGCTGGGGAATAGAGTGTTACATCATCCACATGTGGATGAACAGCCGTTTACGCGAGGGACTGCTGATATTAATATTCCGAAAGGAACAGTTACTATTTATATAGAAGCACACGACACAGTACATGGCTGGTCGCCAAATCGCTTAAAAATTGATATGACTCAAACGATTAATGGTTATGTGCGAGTTAATGCCGACTAGCAGTTAGTCTTGACGGATTTTATTTAGATAAAACTGTCGTTAACCAAACCTTAATGTCCTGAATTTCTTTTGGAGAAACAGAATGCTCCATAGGGTAGCTATGCCAATCTACTGAATAACCGTTTTCTTCAAGAAAACGCCTAGATGATTCTGCTTGTTCAATAGGGATGACGGGGTCGAAATCACCGTGTCCATAAAAAATTGGAATAGAGCCATTGCCGCTTTGTTCAGMGTTTGGCAGGGTGTCACGCATAGGGATATAGGTTGAAAGTGCCATAATGCCTGCCAGCGTTTTTGGGAAACGAATGCCTGCGTCAATCGCAATAACGCCGCCTTGTGAAAAGCCAGCAATAACGATTTTTGAAGGGTCTATACCGGTAGCGATTTCATCGTTAATCATATCGGTTATTGTTTTGCTGGATTCTACAATGCCTGAATTATCGGCACGTTTCATTAAATCCATTTCTGTAATATCGTACCAAGCGGGCATAACCATGCCGTTATTAATGGTAACGGGCATATTGGGTGCTTGTGGAAACACAAAGCGAATGCCTAGTTCATCTTGAATGCCTAGCTCGGGGACGAGAGGCGCAAAATCGTTATTGCTGGCACCAAGGCCATGAAGCCAAATGACTAAGCAGCGAACAGGTGTGTTGGGGTTTGAAATGATAGAGGGTAGTCGAGTGGTTTGCATGGTGATATTTTACGTTTAGCTTCGAAGGATTAGAGTATGCCAAAAAACTTCAAACGTTTATACTGCCATGTATTGAAATAACACAAAGGATGCGACGATGCGTTTTTTAAAAGTGATGATGATATTAGGTTTATTGATAGTGGCTGCGGGTTGTGGGCAAAAAGGTGATTTGTATATGCCATCTAGCCAGCAAGTAACGCAATTTGTAGGACAGTAAATGGATTATTTTCAGTACCGCGGCCATCAGTTATTTGCTGAGGATGTTGATGTTCAATCAATAGCCGAGCAATATGGTACGCCTGTCTATATTTACTCAAGGGCAACATTGGAACGCCATTGGTTGGCGTTTGACCAAGCCTTTGAAGGCCGGCCGCATTTAATTTGTTACGCGGTAAAAGCGAACTCTAATATTGGCGTGTTGAATGTATTAGCTCGTTTGGGTTCAGGTTTTGATATTGTCTCTGTGGGTGAGTTGGAGCGCGTATTAAAAGCCGGTGGTGATCCACAAAAAATCATATTTTCTGGTGTGGGCAAACGCCGCGATGAAATTCGCCGTGCTATGGACGTGGGTATTCGCTGCTTCAATGTAGAAGTTGCGACAGAACTCGACCGCATTAATGACATTGCTGGCGATATGGGCAAGGTGGTAAACATCTCCATTCGTGTAAACCCCGATGTGGACGCGCAAACGCACCCGTATATTTCAACTGGACTGAAAGAAAACAAGTTTGGCTTAGATATAGAGACGGCTTTTGTTGAATATCAACGCGCCACTAACATGTCGAACTTAAATGTAGTGGGCTTGGATTGCCACATTGGCTCGCAGTTGACCGAGATAACCCCTTTTGTTGATGCGCTTGAGCGAGTGTTGGGTTTGCTCGAACGCTTAAAAAGCGTGGGAATTGATATCCATCACCTGGATTTAGGTGGTGGACTAGGTATTTGTTATAAAGACGAAACCCCGCCGTTACCCGCCGATTACGTGAAAGCCCTGTATGAAAAACTGGGTGATTTACCGTACGAAATTTTATTGGAACCGGGTCGCGCCATTGCCGGTAATGCGGGAATTTTAGTGACCAAAGTAGAATATATAAAACCTACTGAAGACAGAAAGTTTGCCATTGTAGATGCCGCGATGAACGACTTAATGCGTCCTGCTTTGTATCAGGCGTGGCAGAATATTATTCCCGTGAACTTGGAATCTAGCGCAGCCGAGGCGACGTACGATATTGTAGGGCCAGTGTGTGAAACGGGCGATTTTTTGGGTAAAGATAGAGCGTTGTCGATTAACGATGGCGACCTGTTGGCTATTCGTTCTGCCGGTGCGTACGGTTTTACCATGAGCTCTAATTATAATTCTCGCCCCAGCGTTGCAGAAGTGATGGTGGACGGTGAGCGCACACATTTAATTGGTCAACGTCAGCATGTAGAGGACTTATGGCGAAACGAGTCAATCATCGCTAATGATGATGAGGAAGTCGGTTGCTAATTAACTTCAGCAAAATGCATGGCTTGGGTAATGACTTTGTCGTTATCGACGCGATTAATCAGCGTGTTCAATTATCACCAGAACAAATTAAAGCACTGGGAGACAGGCATTACGGCGTGGGTTTTGACCAATTGTTGATGGTTGAGCCAGCACAAGGTGATGCAGATTTTCGCTATACCATATATAACGCAGACGGCAGCGAAGTATCGCAGTGTGGCAATGGAGCGCGCTGTTTTGCCTTGTTTGTTAGGCAAAAAGGCTTAACCGATAAATCATCCATTCGGGTTGAAACGGGAGCGGGTGAACTGGTGTTGCTCATCAATGAAGAGCAAGTGACGGTTGATATGGGTGCTCCTCGCTTAGAGCCCGAATTAATCCCGTTGCAGATGGAAAAAAGAGAATCTACATACAGTGTGGATATTGAGGGTCAAACGGTAGAGTTTACAGCCGTGTCGATGGGCAATCCCCATGCGGTTATTCAAGTTGATGATATTGATAATGCACCAGTTAAGATAACGGGTGCTGCGATGGAGTCACATGACATTTTTCCTGAACGTGCAAACATTGGTTTTAGCCAAATCATCAATCGTTCAAATTTAACATTGCGTGTTTTTGAACGCGGCGCAGGAGAAACATTGGCCTGCGGCAGTGGCGCTTGTGCAGCAGTCGTTGCGGGCATTCTTAATGGCTTGTTGGACTCGCCCGTTAATGTTGAGCTACCGGGTGGTTTTTTAACCATTGAATGGTACGGCGAAGGCCAATCGGTGATGATGACCGGCCCTGCAATATTTGTGTTTGATGGTATGATTGAGCTATGACGAAACAGCCCGAAATACTGCCAACCATTGAGATTACCGCTGAACAAGTGCGCGAATATTTACTTGAGTCGCCCGATTTCTTTAACCAATACCCCGAGCTGCTAGAAGACGTTCAAGTGAGCGAACGGCGCGGCGGCGTGGTTTCATTAACGATGAGGCAACTGGCGTTATTACGTGACAAGAGTGATAAGGCGCAGAAACAGTTGGAAGGCTTGTTAACGATCGCGCGTGAGAACGATGCGTTATTTGGGCGCATGCAGCGCTTAACAACCGCGCTGATTGAAGCGAGATGCGTTGAAGATGTTTTCGCTACGCTAGATGACACGTTGCGTGAATGTTTCGGTGCAGATTTTTTCGCCATTCGTTTGATTGCAGGTGTCGATACATCTGACTTCCCGATCAGTGATGTGCTGTGGCAAAAAGATGAGCCAGCTCTTGAGCATTTCAAGCGTGTGTTGAAATCGCAGAAAATCAAGTGTGGGCACCCAACGCATGCGCAAGCAGAAGCGCTGTTTAACGAACAAGCGGATGAAGTGCAATCCGCAGCACTTATTCCTTTTAAAGTTGATAAGAAAGATGGTTTATTGGCTATTGGCAGTAAAGATGAAAACAGATTTCACCCAGCGATGGGTAGCTTGTTTTTAGCGCATCTAGGCGAGTTAGTGTCGAAACGTTTAGAGTCCCTTCAGCAGCCCGAAAAAGGTTAGCGGTGGAGCTGTCGGCTGTTGATGCCTGTCAGCAGTTTTTAGACGTTTTAAAAGTTGAACGTCGCTTATCACCGAACACCCTAAAAGCATACCGAAGAGACCTTAAACAATTAGTATCATATTGTGAAGAGGAAGGCCTTGAGCAATGGCCGGAGCTAAATAGTCATTATGTTCGCCGCTTTGTGGCGCAGCGCCATCGAACCGGTTTAGGCAGCAAAAGTTTACAACGTGAATTGTCTGCATGCCGCACCTTCTTTGATTACCTAATTAAAATAAAACAGCTGCCGAATAATCCTGCCAATGGCGTGCGAGCGCCAAAGGATGCGAAACGTTTACCGAATATATTAGATGTGGATCAAATAAGCGCGTTGTTAGATGTTACGCCGGCCGATAACCTGGAAATACGTGATTTGGCGATGTGGGAATTGCTCTATTCTTCAGGTTTGAGGGTGAGTGAAGTGGTTAATATAGACATCATGGAAGCAGACTTGAGTGCCCGTTCAGTTCATATCGTTAACGGTAAAGGGCGTAAGTCCCGATTATTGCCCTTAGGTAAAAAAGCAACGGATGCTATTCGGCGCTGGTTGTCTGTTAGAGCGCAACTTGTTAAAACCGATGAAGCGGCCTTGTTTGTTGGGAAAACAGGTTTTCGGCTAACCACTAGAAGCATTCAGTCTCGACTTGAACGCTGGCGCAAACGGCATGGTCTACAAGGGCGCTTGTATCCACATATGTTGCGTCACTCATTTGCTAGCCATATGTTGGAGTCGAGCCAAGACCTCAGAGCGGTTCAAGAATTATTGGGACACAGCAATATCAGTACAACGCAGATTTATACGCACTTGGATTTTCAGCACTTAGCTTCGGTATACGACCAAGCGCATCCTAGAGCCAAGCAAAAAAAGAAGTGAGCGGGTTTAATCAGGTTTCGGTAATTTGCCGTCCGATGGTCTGCTTAAAATATCCTCGTCTTCAGACCAACCAAACAAGCGACCCAAAAACTTAAATACGCGCTTAATGCCACGCCATAATTTAGGAACGGCCCAAATCATCATTAAAATGAATAAGACTAGGCCGAGGACAAAAAATGTTGGGTGTTGAATGCATGCCCACACACCAGCAAAAACTGCGATGTCTTCCATAATCGAAGCCGTCCAATTAGTAAAAGGTTCTGGCGACGTGTTAATCAACACACGGCTACCTGCTTTTGTTACGTGTGTTGCGGCGGCTAAACTGCCGCCAACGATAGCAGCAGCAACTTCAGCAGCAAGACCAATATCACCCACCGCACCAGCAGCTAATAACGCGCCAGCAGGAATACGTACGAAGGTATGTAATGTGTCCCAAGCAGTATCTGCACCGGGGATTTTGTCGGCAAAAAACTCAACGGCGTACATAAGGCCAGCGGCCGTCATAACAAGTGGGTCTGCAACAATCATTAAATCAGGTGGTAAGTCGATGCTGCCGGTGTGCGCTAAGTAGCCAAGCATTAGCAATGTTGCGTATAAATTAATGCCACTACCCCAAGCCGCACCCATGCTCAGTGCAAGCGTTTGAGAAATTTGATTTAGTTCATCCACGGCGTTAACTCCCTGTTAAATTTAGATAAGAATATCATAAGTAAACTGAATAGCGGCTAAACACGCTAAGGCTTAAATATTGTGTAAAATGTGGGGTCTTATCGATAAAGCGAGAAAATCAGTGGATTTTAGAGGAACAACAATCCTATCAGTGCGCCGCGGCAATAGCGTAGTGATTGGTGGCGATGGCCAAGTAACATTGGGTAATACCATTATGAAAGGCAATGCTAGAAAAGTACGTCGCATTGGCGGTGGTGATGTGATTGCAGGTTTTGCAGGCGCAACGGCTGATGCCTTTACCTTGTTTGAACGTTTTGAAGGGATGCTAGAAAAGCACCACGGTAATTTAACGCGCGCAGCGGTTGAAATGGCCAAAGATTGGCGAACTGATCGCATGCTTCGAAAATTGGAAGCATTATTGGCCATCGCAGATAAAAACGATTCGTTGATTATTTCTGGGAATGGCGATGTTATTCAGCCAGAAGAAGGTCTAATGGCGATTGGCTCAGGTGGCCCATTCGCACAATCAGCAGCGAAAGCATTGATGGATAATACAGAATTAAGCGCACGCGAGATCGTCGAAAAATCATTGAACATTGCGGGCGATATTTGTATTTACACCAATCATAACCAAACGATTGAAGAGTTAAATTTTGAGGAAGAAACATAGTTATGAGCCAGATGACACCAAAAGAAATTGTCCACGAATTAGACAAACACATTGTTGGGCAAAACGCAGCAAAACGTGCCGTGGCCATTGCGCTTAGAAACCGCTGGAGGCGTTCACAAGTGAGTGAAAGCTTGCGCGATGAAATCACCCCAAAAAACATCCTGATGATTGGCCCAACGGGCGTGGGTAAAACAGAAATAGCGCGCCGTTTAGCTAACTTAGCCAATGCACCTTTTCTTAAAGTAGAGGCAACAAAGTTTACCGAAGTGGGCTATGTTGGTCGCGATGTTGACTCTATCGTGCGCGATATTGCAGACATCGCCGTTAAAATGACGCGCGACGAAGAAACTCTAAAAGTTAAACGTAGAGCAGAAGATGGAGCAGAAGAAAGAATTCTTGATATTTTGCTACCGCGTGCAGAAGGCGCCGATGCGAATGACACGTCTGGCGATACAACACGCCAAAAATTCCGTAAGAAATTGCGTGAAGGTGATTTAGACGATAAAGAAATTGAACTTGAAATCTCCGCGCCGAGTGTAGGCGTTGAAATTATGGCACCGCCTGGCATGGAAGAAATGACCAACCAGTTACAAGGCATGTTCCAAAACATGTCTAGCGACAAAAAGAAAAAACGTAAAATGTCCATTAAGCAAGCGTTGGTGGCTTTAACCGAAGAAGAAGCGGGGAAACTGGTTAACGAAGAAGAGTTAAAACACAAGGCGATAAATAATCTAGAGCAAAATGGCATTGTGTTTTTAGACGAAATTGACAAAGTGTGTAAGCGCGGTGATAGCGGCGGAGCCGATGTGTCACGCGATGGCGTGCAGCGTGATTTATTGCCGTTGGTAGAAGGCAGCACGGTAACAACGAAATACGGCCCGGTTAAAACGGACCA
>JAESRY010000072.1 GCA_016764415.1 Cycloclasticus sp.
TTCATTCCCCTCCCTCCTTCCCTCCCTCCATCCCTCCCTCCAGCAAAGGCGGGATGGAGGGACGCACGATTCAGGTGTGTTAAGGGTTCAGGAGCGTAAGGGTTCGCGATTCTGGTGTGTAAGGGTTCACGATTCAGGTGTGTCAAGGTAGCGTGGTTCAGGCGTGCCAAGGGCTCATGATTATGTGTCACGAGAATGGTCAATGAACCCAGTTTTTTGAATCCCTCTAATATCATTAGCGAGGTTTCGAGTTTTTCTTTATGCGTGGTACCTTCCGCTAATTCATCTAAGATGACCAAGCTGTTCGGCGTTGCCGCAGTGAATATATCTCGCGTCCGTTTAAGCTCCGTACCAAACCTACCGACATCATGATCCAATGAATTAATTTCTGGTGTTTGATAAAACACCCTGTCAGCAATCGTGAGCGTAGCTGCCCCGGCCGGTATGTAACAGCCGACTTGTGACAACAACTGGATCTGCGCCAAGGTCTTACAAAATGCCGTTTTACCGCCACTGTTTGGACCGGTAAAAAACGCCAAGTTATGTTGGCTGGCATCGAAATCATTGGCGACATACCGCGTATCGGAAAATCCCAGTACGGGATTAACCGCAGATTCAATGTCAATGTACTGTCGATCAGCGACAACCATATTAGGCAAGATGGTKYTGTGTACACWYWWTTCWGMATAMMGGTGATACGACATCAGCTCATCTAACTGGCCAATCACGCTAACTGCTTTTTCTACTTCCTCAGATCGAGCAAAAATACGCCTCAACGGGATGATAAACGTATCTTTGTCGAAGTCTCCCACCATCGGCATATAAAAAACTAACAGTATGAATGGCAATAATGAGAAAACCGTAAATTGAGCAATCGAAATATTCAAAATGTACGGCGTTAGAACGGTGACAAGAAACAATATTGGCAGCAACATAGGCTTAAATATGGTCAAGCGCAGTTTAATAGCTGGCCTACCTCGCTTCTTTTCTTCCGCCAAAAAGTATTTACCCAACCAGGTATATACTGGCCCTTTCATCAATTTTAATGAGCGTGTATTTGAGAAAGTCTTAAGTTCTTCAAATAAGTCGTTTAAATAGCTACTCTTAGGCGACTTTATTTTCTCCACCTCATCGATAACACTGGGCAAGAATTTAGTCGCTTTAGCATACAGTGCATAGCCATAGCCGGATTCTTCCAGTCGCTGCGCATCGGGAGCAAAAACGAATCCCACAAAGTCGGAGAATAGCAGTCGATAAAACGAATCTTCATAGGTTGCTGCGGTTTTTAACAGTTGATTAAGTCCATCGCGAAGTTCATCATCTTCTGCCAACWCTTTTAATGCCTGTTGCTTGCCTTGTATTTGTTCAGGCGTTAAAACTTGCTGTGAAAATGCTTTATGAATGGTATCTTTCCCAATCAATGTTTGCGTGTGATCAACCACATCCAATAACTTATCGACCTCAATAACGCCGTATGAATTTTGATCAATCAAACCTTCGCCATCAGGCACTCCGCTGTTTCCACGCAGAGACTCTTCTTTCAACATAAGCTCACGGATATGTTTAAACAACCCGCGCATTTTTGATGTTTTTTTCAACGTCTAGCTCCCTCAATTATTATCTAACACGATGCGTTCAAATACCTTTCGCATTCGTCTTTATTATTGGTTAATCTTATCATTATGGATGTAAAATTTCTTCAAAGCATAAACGACATTTCAGCAGCTGACTGGAACACGCTTTTCAATACTGATTACCCGTTTATCCAACACGAATTTTTATTCTTGCTCGAGTCTAGCGGCTGCACTCAACGCGCCACCGGCTGGGATCCATGTCATATTATTGTCAGCGATAATGACCAACTCATCGCAGCAATGCCCAGCTATATTAAAACCCACTCATACGGTGAATACGTTTTCGATTGGGCTTGGGCGAACGCCTACCAACAACATGGGTTAAATTATTATCCCAAACTGTTATCCGCTATTCCATTTACACCTGCCACTGGACCACGCCTAGCCTTTGCAAAAACAGTTGACGGTGGCGAAGAAAAAATAAATATCATCCGGCATATTGACCAAGCTATACGCGATAAGTTCAACTCACAAAGCTTATCCAGCTGGCACCTGCTTTTCCCTGATGCTGAACTTTCGTCTCTACTCGAACAATGCCAATGGGAGCAGCGCATCGGCATTCAATACCATTGGTTCAATAGAAACTATGCATCCTTCGATAATTTTCTGGATTCTTTTAAATCCCGTAAACGAAAAACCGTACGTAAAGAACGTGAAGCCGTCGCTAAGCAAGACATTTCCATGCGCATTGTTAGCGACGATAATATTAGCAAAGAATTAATGAGTAAATTTTACCGCTTTTATCACCTCACTTATCTAAAACGTAGCGGACAGCAGGGCTACCTGAACTTAAGATTTTTTCAGCTTTTACTGAGTAAAATGAGCAGTAACCTCGTCATGATTTGCGCGATAAAAGATGAGGTGCTAATAGGTGCTGCACTGTGTTTTAAAGACAGCACCACACTATACGGTCGCTACTGGGGTTGCGACCAAGAATACGACTTTTTACACTTTGAAGCCTGTTATTATCAAGGCATTGAATATTGTATTGACACAGGCCTACAGCGTTTTGACCCGGGCGCGCAAGGGGAGCATAAAATACCGCGTGGATTCGAGCCAACTAAAACATACTCCAATCACGTTATTCTTAACAAAGAATTCCAACAAGCCATTAACCACTTTATTCAAGAAGAGCGCCTACAAATAACCGCTTATTCTGAGCAGCTATCAAAATCACTGCCTTTCAAAGAGAGCCACATATGAACAAGACCATTAGCAACATTATTGATGAAATACGCCGACTCGAGAAGGATCTTGAGGAACTTGTTGAGAGCCAGCAACGCAACTTCCTTTTCGAAATTGAAGGGGCAAAGATTAAGTTCGAAAAAAACATTCTAGAGCAACAAAACGCATTAAAAGTTAACTTACATCAGTGGCTAAAAAAAAGCCGCCTAAGCTCAATTTTATCCATACCGTTTATTTACGGCATGATTATTCCACTAACTTTCATACACATCAGCATAGAGGTTTATCAAGCCATTTGCTTCCCTCTATACAACATCCCAAAAGTAAAACGTGGGAATTACTTTATTGCTGACAGGCAACAATTACCGTACTTAAATATTATCGAAAAATTTAACTGTGCCTACTGTAGCTATGGCAACGCCGTTATTGCCTATACACGAGAGATTATTGGTCGAACAGAGTTGTATTGGTGTCCTATCAAACACGCTAAAAAAATACTTGGCACACACCAGCACTACAAACGGTTTCTAGATTTTGGCGAGTTTGATAATTACCACGAAAAAGTAGCAAAGATACGCGATAAAACGTCTAACCTAGATGAGTGACAACTATTTAAATTTAAAATCTGGCATATCACTGCCTAAAAACCATTGCTTCGCTTCGTCATCAAACCACCAATGCTGGGTATGCTTAATTTTATACACTCGGCCTGTCGCATCTTGGATATAACTGAATAAAACGTAAGCCTCGGCAGTGCCTTCTTCCGCATTTGCTAATGAACCAATCAAATCATACGAAGTAACCGTTATATTATCGAGCTGATCAATAGCCGCTAATTGGCGAGCGGGGTTTTCAAAGCGGATAACACTCGCCGCCGTATCATATGATTTCCATCGAAGCGCTTTCATAAATAACTTCTGCTTGGCATCTAAATGCTCTAGTTTCTTTTGTTCAGTCAAGTGCGCGCAACCGGATAACATCATTATCAGAACAATAGAAAGCCACTTAATATTTTTCATACGTCGCCTTATTTTTTAATGCTATTAGTTTAGTACGCTTATCGACCCAGTGTCATTATAATTAAATATCATAATAATCTAATATATAAGTTTGGAAGATACCAATAATCATCGTACAATGCGATTCAAGCTTATGTGCAAAATATCAGGGTGAGACTGTTGAATAAAAAAATATTTATTTTAATCGCTTTAGTTCTAATAATTTTCGGCGGTCTTTTCGGTACAAAATTTTTACAAATAAACAGCGCCAAATCTTCGCGCAAACCACCACCTCCACCTATTGTTACTACCACCCAAGTAGTTGAAGAAAAATGGGGGCGCGCTTTACACGCTGTAGGCACTATCAACCCTGTCTTTGGCGTTATATTGAGTAATGAAATAGCAGGTATCGTGTCTATTTTACATGTCGAGTCTGGGCAAGATGTCAGCAAAGGTGATGTGTTATTCGAGTTAGACACATCCACTGATAAAGCCCATTTAGCCGGGCTGGTGGCGAGCCAAAAACTCGCGCAAATTAAATTTAACCGACAATCAAAATTACTCAAAAGAAAATCTACGTCCCGTTCAAGTTATGACCAAGCTCGCGCAGAACTAGACATCGCAAAAGCGGGTGTTATGGCGCAGCAAAGCGTTATCAATAAAAAGCTCATCCGCGCACCCTTTTCAGGGAAGCTGGGTATTCGTCAAATTAGTTTAGGGCAATATTTGAATAAGGGCACTCAAATAGCGCCGCTGGTTTCTTTGTCATCAACCATCGTGGATTTCGCCTTAGCCGAACGTTATTTTGCTGAACTAAAGGTCGGGCAAACGGTTAAGCTTAGCGTTCAAGCGTATCCCAAGGAAACATTTAAAGGCACTGTACAAGCCATTAACCCTGGGCTTCACGAAGACAGCCGAACCATCGCCGTTCGAGCAACAGTCCCTAACCCCGATGAAAAGTTAAGAGCCGGCATGTTTGCCGACATCAGTATCATCACCTCGGCGCCGCAACACGTTTTAACCTTACCCGAAACAGCCATTTTATTTAGCACCTATGGTGAAACGGTGTATTTAGTAAGCGATAAAGACGGCCAGCCGACTGTGCAGCAACGAACCATTGAAACAGGTACACGACAACAAGGCCGCATTGAAATCATCAAGGGGTTAGCCTTGGGCGATAGTGTTGTGGATGAAGGGCACGTGAAGCTAAGAAACGGCATTAAAATAACCATCGATAATTTAGCCAAGCAGTAATCAATATTTTGAAATTCACCGATATTTTCGTCACCCGCCCTGTCCTAGCTAGCGTTGTTAGCTTGCTTATTTTGGTCTTAGGGCTACGATCTATAGCGTCATTAGAAATACGCGAGTACCCAGAAACTAAAGATACCGTTATTTCCGTCAGCACGTCTTACCCCGGAGCCAGCAGCGAGCTCGTTAAAGGTTTTATCACAACCCCTTTACAACAAGCCATAGCCCAAGCCGAGGGGATCGACTACATTTCTGCCACCAGCCGCCAAGGACACTCATCGATCGAGGCACATATGCGGCTAAATTATGACGCAAATGCCGCTATTGCAGATATTCAAGCCAAAGTTGCAAGTCAACGAAGTGTTTTACCCGACGAAGCAAGAGACCCCGTTATAACGTCAAAAACAGGCTCTACCACCTCTTTAATGTATATCGCTTTTTTTGGCGATACAATGCAGCCCACGCAAATAGCCGATTACCTTCTACGTGTTATTCAACCAAGACTACAGTCCATCGAAGGTGTCGGGCAAGCGCGGCTATTAGGTAACAGCATTTATGCCATGCGTATTTGGTTAAAACCCAAGAGAATGGCTGCTTTAGGCATCACCGCTAATGATATTACCCAAGTCCTACGCAAAAACAATTACCTGTCCAGCGTCGGCAAAACTAAAGGCCGCCTTATCAGCATAGACCTTGGCGCGACAACTGATGTGGCTGAAGAAAAAGACTTTTACAATCTCGTCGTCGGTAATAAAAACGGTACCTTAATTCGTTTATCCGATGTCGCCGACACTGAATTGGGAGCCGAAGGTTATGACAGTGAAAACTTATACAATGGCAAACCGGCTATCTTCATGGCTATCGACCAGTCACCTGGCTCAAACCCACTCAACGTGGCACAAAGAGTACAACTCGCCTTGGAAGATATTAAGCAAAATCTACCTGAGGGCCTTAATGTTTACATGCCTTATGATGCCAGTAAATTTATTAGCGAATCAATCAACGAAGTTGGCATCACCTTACTCGAAGCATTAAGCATTGTTATCATCATTATCTTTCTATCCCTTGGATCGATAAGAGCCGCGATCATACCCGCTATCACCGTTCCCTTATCACTAATTGGTGCTGCTTCTCTCATGCTAGCACTCGGTTTCTCACTCAACTTACTGACTCTACTTGCAATGATATTGGCCATTGGCCTAGTGGTTGATGATGCTATTGTGATGGTTGAAAATGTTCATCGTCATATCGAAATGGGTAAAACCCGAATTCAAGCAGCACTAGATGGTGCTAGAGAATTGGGCCTGCCCATTATCGCGATGACGACAACATTAATCGCTGTGTACTTTCCAATTGGTTTTATGGATGGTTTAGTGGGCACATTGTTTACCGAGTTTGCCTTCTCTTTAGCCGCTGCCGTATTGATTTCTGGCATTGTCGCATTAACACTCGCCCCTATGCTCAGCGCCCGAGTATTAAAACCAGCCAATACAGCAGGGCCTTTTGAGAAGTCAGTGGAAGCATTTTTTGATCGACTTACACAAAGGTACAAAAACACCTTACACCCTTTACTATCCACACCCTCTATTGCCATCGCCTTTTCATTGGTTGTACTTCTAAGCCTATACCCCATGTACATGCTATCGAAAAAAGAATTAGCACCAACAGAAGATCGTGGCTTCCTCATTGCCTTAGGCGCCGCGCCGCAAACGGCAACGTTAGACTTCCTCAAAAAGCAAACTGAAAAAATTATTGCTATTTTCCGTGACATTCCAGAGCATGATCATAGTTTCGTATTGCTCGGCTTTGGCGGTGAAAGTAATAAAATGCTGGCAGGCTTTAAAATGTCTGACTCTGCAGAGCGAGAACGCACGCAGATGGACGTAAAGCCTGAATTACAGCAAAAACTTGCTAGCATAACTGGACTGAGAATAGCGGTGGTACAGCGCCCTGGATTGCCTGGTGCTGGAGGTGGACTACCGGTTCAATTCGTTATTCTTTCTGATGCTGGTTATGCAGAATTAAGCGATGTTGCAGGAGAACTTATTGGCAAAGCAATGCAAAGTGGCAACTTCATTTTCCTACAAAAAAGCGTTGAATTTGACCGACCCAAAATAAACCTAGTCATTGATAAAGATAGAGCCGCTGTTCTTGGGATCAGCATGGAAGAAATTGGTCGCAACTTATCTGGCTATTTTGGCGAAGGTTACGTAAACCGATTTAGTATGCAGGGGCGTAGCTATAAGGTCATCCCACAGGTAGCAGATAACGACAGATCCAGCATAGAAAAACTGGACAACATTTACCTACAAACAGCAAGCGGCCAGCAAGTTCCACTGAGTTCGATTGTAACAATATCCAATCAAGTTGAGCCAAGCAAACGCACCCAGTTTCAACAACTAAATAGCCTCAGCATCGAAGGAATCTTGCGCCCAGGCATCACCTTAGGCACTGGCCTAAGCTACCTTGAAGAGGAAGCAAAAAACTCTTTTCCAAAAAGTTTTAAATGGGACTACACCGGCAGTTCAAGACAATACAAACAACAAGGTAGTGCCTTGGTATTAACCTTCTTTATGTCACTATTAATTATTTATTTGGTTCTCGCTGCACAATTCGAAAGCTGGCGTGACCCACTGATTATATTAGTCTCTGTACCGTTGTCTCTCGCCAGCGCGATGGCATTTCTAATGCTGGGCGCTGCCACTATTAATATTTACACCCAAGTTGGGCTAATTACATTAATTGGACTTGTCGCAAAAAATGGTATTCTCATTGTAGAGTTTGCCAATCAATTGCAAATAACAGAAAAACTACCCCTAAGAGAGGCCGTGGAAAAGGCAGCATCTGTCCGCTTAAGGCCGATTCTAATGACGACCACCTCCATGATCGTTGCCATGCTACCGTTACTGTTCGCGTCTGGGCCGGGGGCTGTGAGCCGTTTTGATATTGGTTTAGTGGTTGCCACAGGCTTAGGTATCGGCACCCTCTTCACCTTATATATTGTGCCTGCTTTTTATCTTGTATTAGCCAAAGATCATTCGGCTGACCAGCGCTAGAGCCATTCTATTGCTTGATCCGCAAACTCTTCTTTAGGAAGTTCGGCAGTCGTACCGGCCAATACCGCTAAAGAACCTTTTCGCAATGGTTTGACCCAACCCTTCAAGCCTGCATAATTGAATGGCAACATAGTTTTGGGTGATAACTCAGGCATATAAATAACCGTTATTGCTTGCCCTTTATATCGATACACCATATGTAAGCCATAGCTATTACCAATTGGACACTTTTCTGCAAAACTCACCTCATTGGCAAATTTAACCTTCACACCAAATTGCTGGGTTACCTTTGCAAATTGAATATCACTTAAACGATGCGATGCTTGCATTGACCTGATACCATCGTGCTCAATGTGTTCAACCACTAAACGATCAAGGGGCAAACCTTGTTCGCCAGTCGTCGATTGATAAACATTTACCAACCCTACTGCCATCAACAATGACGCCACCAAAGCCAACGACGATTTTGGCAACGTCCAGAATGACGATTGATGATTAACCACGTATTTACGCACTGAGTGCCTAAAGCCCTCTGGCACGTCACAATGAATCACCTCAGCTAATTGCTTTTCAAACGTTGCTTGTTGCTCCACAAAAGCTTGGCAAGCCGTACAGCTTTGCAAATGCTCACACGCATCTCCGGCTATTTCGTTTGGAGCCGCTATATATTCAAATTTAAACTCATTACATTTCATCATGCACCTACTTGCCCGTCTTCGGGTCGCAATACGTCTCTTAACTTTTGTTTCGCTCTGAATAATCGCGTCATGGTTGCGCTTTTACTGATATTACAAACAGACGCTATCTCTTCACAGCTCAAACCACCAACCACTTGTAATAACAATGGCTCACGGTAGTCTTCGCTTAGTTCAGCCAATGCTTGTTTAAGCGCAAACGCTTCTGGACTTGTATCATTATCAGTATCTCTTAAGCTCACCGTATCTAACTCCATATCCACCATATTCGGTTGGTATCGCGTATAAAGTCGAGCGTGTTCGTTACGTAAAATAGTCATTAACCACGCTTTACTGGAAGACACATCACGTAGCTTATCTAATGACTTCCAAGCCCGCAGACAGGTTTCTTGCACTAAATCTTCAGCCATGCTTTTGTCCCGACACCGCCATAACGCATAACGAAATAAATCATCGCTATACACCAGTACCAAACGTTCATACTCAAGTTGTTTTTTCTTCTCTTGCAACATTAGACCTTGTGGTTTGAAACTATCTTACATATCTTTATAGAAACCTAACGAGCCCATCAAGCTTCTTTTTAATTGACGGATGCATTCTGTTACAGGCCGAAACATAATACAAGTTCTGGTGGTTTTTATAACGCGGCACCACCATTGGTTTTTTATTAAAAATACCGGGCTCTATTTACATCAAAAATCAGCTTATTTTCAATCTAAAACAGCTACACAGCCTATGGCTAAAGACATCTTATGCACACCCAAGAATGCAAGAGTTTTTTTAATTATTTTTTTATTGCGTAGCAACAAAAAGCAATCCCTAATATTCCATAACTCATTGTTTTTAATAGCTTATTAAAAACTGTTTGTTTTTGTTACAATTTGATAACAGCGCTTTGTTTACAAGCATTTGAAGTGCTTATAAATAGATAATCCACAAAGTTATCCACAGAAAATGTGGATAAACACAAAATAGCTGATAACTCATGAAGTTAGCGTTTTTTTGTAGATTTATTCAACCTTTTCAGGCTAACTTAACTTAAATAATAATTGCACCCATTTGATGCCTAAATTTTACTTAAACGTAGCCGTCGATACGCCCCTAAATCGACTGTTCGATTACTTGCCATTAAGCGATAATCATCGTTCAGATTACGCATTAGGTCAGCGCGTGACGGTTCCTTTTGGAAGAACACTCAAATCTGGCATCATTCTATCTATCTCATCCAACACTGAATTAAATGCGAAACAGCTAAAACCCATTGCTGAATTATTAGACAGCAGCCCTCTACTTTGTGCGAAAGATATCGCGCTATATAAATGGGCAGCTTCGTACTATCACCATCCTATTGGCGAAGTGTTCGCCCAATCATTACCTAAAAAGATTCGTTCTGGAAAATTATTGAGCGTTGAGTTAACCACTTTATATTCTCTGTCTAAGAATAGCTTGTCCCTGAAGGAAAGCGACATCAAACGCTCGCCTAGGCAAGCCACTTTATGGCGCCACCTAAAAGAGATGAGCCAACCTGTCGAGTCTGATTCATTCGCGTTATTCGATTGGGATTGGCGGTCACCGCTTAAGAGCATGGTAAAAAAAGGTTGGGTTAACGTTTCGCAAGAACATATTCAGCCTGTCACCAACATTGATACGCCAGACTTTACCCCAAACCCAGCGCAGCAAGCGGCGATTGATTCCGTTATGCAATCCGCTGACACCTACAACACATTTTTACTCGACGGTGTAACGGGTAGCGGCAAAACCGAGGTGTACTTGCAACTCATTCAGCAAGTACTGTCTTCGGGCAAACAAGTGCTTGTTTTATTGCCCGAGATTACGCTCACGCCTCAATTAGCCGGGCGTTTTAAAAAACGATTAGCCAGTCATTTAGTTATTTCCCATTCTGGGCTAAACGACACGCAGCGCGCACAAGCCTGGTTGCAATTTAAGCAAGGAAGCGCTCAAATTTTGCTCGGTACACGGTCCGCCGTTTTCACACCAATGCAAAAACCCGGCTTAATTATTCTTGACGAAGAACATGACGCCTCCTTTAAACAGCAAGAAGGTTTTCGATATTCGGCGCGTGACATTGCCATAACGCGCGCAAGAAATGACAATATTCCGATTGTTTTAGGCACCGCAACACCGTCGTTAGAAAGCCTCTACAATGCACAACACGAACGCTTTAAGCACCTCACCTTACCCGAACGCACAGCTGGCGCGTCGCACCCTGACATTCATTTAATTGATTGCAAGAACCAACAACTTGATAATCATCTGAGTAAACCGCTACTAACATCCATTGCCAAAACATTAGCGCGTAACGAACAAGTCATTTTATTCGTCAATCGACGCGGCTTTGCACCCGTACTAATGTGCCACAGCTGTGGCTGGGTCGGTCAATGCCGACGCTGTGATTCACGTTTAGTTATTCATAAAAAATCCAATTTACTGAAATGCCATCATTGCGGGGTAGAACACACCGTTCCCACTACTTGCCCTGACTGCCAACAAGCCGAATTATTCCCCTTGGGCTTAGGCACAGAGCGTATAGAGGAAACCATTAATTCGCATTTCCCAAACATCCCCGTCACTCGCATAGATCGCGATAGCACGCGCCGTAAAGATGCCATGCAAGAAGTGATAGACCAGGTGCAAAAAGGTGGTGCGCAAATTTTAATCGGCACACAAATGCTCGCTAAAGGGCATCATTTTCCGAATGTCACCTTGGTAGGGATGCTTGATATTGACGCAGGCTTATTCAGTTGCGATTTTCGAGCCAGCGAGCGAATGTGCCAATTGATTACCCAAGTAGCCGGACGAGCAGGCAGGGAAGAGAAAACCGGACGTGTGCTAATCCAAACGCACCATCCAGACCATCCGTTATTAACCACTCTTATTCAAAAAGGCTACGCAAGCTTTGCAAAACAAGCACTCATCGAACGGCAACAAGCGCAACTACCGCCTTACCACTATCAGGCGTTACTGCGCGTTAATGCCATGCATGAAAAAGCCGTGCTGGAATTTCTCGATGACACCCAACAACTTATCAGCCAAATTCAACTAGGTGACGTTTCCATACTGGGGCCAGTGCCAGCACCGATGCTAAAAAGAGCAGGCCGATTCCGTTACCAACTTTTACTCCAAGCCCCGCAGAGAAAACCCTTACATCAGTTCTTATCCACCTTGCTACCCGCTATCGGGCAACTCAAGTCGGCTCGTAAGATTCGATGGTCCATAGATATCGACCCTATCGACCTATATTAAAGCTGAATTAAACAGGTGCTTTTTCCGTTTCAATGAGACTTATGCCCTCTGGGTATAAAGCCGAATGAGTTGGAGGCTTTTTCCAATTCAATGAGACTTATGCCCTCTGGGTATAAAGCTGAATTAAACGGATGCTTTTTCCATTTCAATGAAACTTACGACTGCATGGACGCAGGAGGTGGAGCACCAAAAGTAGGCGCTTGAGGCGATGCAGGAGCAATTGCCGATGCCCTTTGGGTATAAATAACTATTATGCTTGAATGTTTCACCCCACCAGCGATAATACCCGTTTAACGGAACAGCTAAATATTTAGGCGTGTTCAGCGTTAACACTCAACGATTAAAGCAACTATGAAAACACGTTTGGCGCTCTTGCTACAGCAAGCCATTACATCATTACAAGCGAAAGGCGAATTACCCGATGAGCTTTCGCCGAGCATAAAAGTCGAGCATACGCGTGATCCGTCACACGGCGATTACGCCTGTAACCTCGCCATGATGTTAGCCAAACCCGCTAGAAAAAACCCTCGTGTTATCGCGCAAGCTATTATTGATAACCTACCAGCCGACAATGATGTCACGCGTGTCGAAATCGCAGGCCCTGGCTTTATTAATTTTTTCGTTAATCCACTGAGCCAGAACGCCGTCATCAATACCATTTTCGAGCAAGCTGATACCTTTGGCACATCGCAAATCGGTGCAGGTAAAAAAGTACAAGTGGAATTCGTTTCTGCCAACCCAACTGGCCCGCTACACGTAGGGCACGGCCGTGGAGCCGCGTATGGCGCCACCGTTTCAAACTTACTAACCGCCATAGGCTACGACGTACATCGCGAATATTATGTGAACGATGCCGGCCGTCAAATGGATATTCTTGCCACCAGTGTTTGGCTGCGTTATCTTGAAGCCTGCGGCGAAACCATAACGTTCCCAAGCAACGGTTATAAAGGCGACTATATTTCCGATATCGCCACCAGTATTAAAGAAAACCACAGTGACACATTTACCGCGAGTAGCAGCGATGTTTTCAACAATATTCCTGATGATGAGCCGGCAGGTGGTGACAAAGAAAAACACATCGACGCACTGATCTTACGTGCTAAAGAATTATTAGGTCACGATTCATACCGCGTTATTTTCGATGCTGCATTACAGTCCATATTAGCTGACATCTGCAATGACCTTGAAGGCTTTGGCGTACATTACGACAATTGGTTTTCAGAACGTTCATTGATGGACAAAGGCGCTATCGATAAGGCTATCGATAAGTTAAAAGCCTCTGGCCACATGTATGAAAAAGATGGCGCATGGTGGTTTAAATCAACCGATTATGGCGATGAAAAAGACCGCGTTGTTGTGCGAGACAATGGTCAAACGACCTACTTTGCCTCCGACATTGCCTACCATTTGCAAACGCTAGAACGCGGCTACGACATTATCGATATTTGGGGTTCTGACCATCACGGCTATGTGCCGCGCGTTAAAGCCGCTTTACAAGCAATGGGCGCCGATCCAGAACGCATGAAAGTACTACTGGTTCAATTTGCGGTGCTATATAAAAATGGCGAAAAAATGCAAATGTCGACGCGTTCAGGACAGTTTGTAACCTTGCGT